>JANYFH010000365.1 GCA_025362705.1 Betaproteobacteria bacterium | reverse complement strand
GAGGTACGCGGTTTCCGTGAGGAAAATATCCTGCACCACCAGCATTTCAAGCTTGGCCAAGCCGCCGCGTGCGTGATTGGCGTCGGGATCCGACATCGCCGGATTCTCGCCCATCACATACATGCCCTTGATCTTGCCATCGTAGGCCGCGTCCATGATCTCGACGACTGTCAATCCCGGTTTCGGATCGAGTTTCGTGTCCCAAAGTTTTTCAAAGCGTGCAAACGCTTCCGGATTGTCGACGCGCTTGTAGTCTGGAAACATCATCGGGATCAAACCAGCGTCCGATGCGCCCTGCACATTGTTTTGCCCACGCAAGGGATGCAAACCGCTGCCGGGTCGGCCGATCTGGCCGGTCATCAGGGTCAATGCGATAAGGCAGCGCGCATTGTCGGTGCCGTGCACGTGCTGCGAAATTCCCATACCCCATAGAATCATTGAACCTTTCGAGGTGGCGAACGCGCGCGCCACTTCACGCAGCGTTTCGGCGGGAATGCCGCACAGTGGCGCCATTTTTTCCGGACTGAAATTTTTTGCGTTTTCCTTCAGCGCCTCGAAGTTAGCGGTGCGGTCACGGATGAAATCCTCATTCACCAGGCCTTCATCGATAATGGTGTGGATCATTGCATTCAGCATCGCGACATCGGTGTCAGCCTTGAACTGGAGTTTGCGCCAGGCATGGCGGCCAAGTTCGGTGCCGCGAGGATCGGCGACGATCAGTTTCGCGCCATTCTTGACCGCGTTCTTTATCCACGTCGCCGCTACCGGATGGTTCGATGTGGGGTTGGCGCCGATCAGAAAAATGACTTCGGCCTTGGCGACATCGGACACTTGATTGGACACCGCGCCAGATCCCACACCTTCGAGCAATGCCGCCACAGAAGATGCGTGACACAGCCGCGTGCAATGGTCAACGTTATTGGTGCCAAACCCGGTGCGGACCAGCTTCTGGAACAGGTATGCTTCTTCGTTGCTGCCCTTGGCGCTGCCGAAACCGGCCAGCGCATTTTTGCCGTGCGTATCGCGAATTTTCGCGAGCGTATTGCCTGCGAGATCGAGCGCCTCGTCCCATGTTGCTTCGCGGAATACGTCGCGCCAGTTATCGGGGTCGAGTTTGAAGTCCGCTGTCTTGGCGACACCGGTTTTGCGAATCAGTGGCTTGGTCAATCGTTGCTGGTGATGCGCATAATCAAATCCATAGCGGCCTTTCACGCAGAGGCGGTTGTGGTTCGACGGTCCATCGCGACCATCAACGCGAATGATGGTGTTGTCCTTGACGTGATAGGTAAGCTGACAACCGACGCCACAATAAGGACATACACTATCGACCGTTTTATCGGCGACGATGGCATGTGCCTCCTTCGCGGGCGACAGCGCGCCGGTCGGGCACGCTTGCACGCATTCGCCGCATGCCACACAGGTGCTTGCCCCCATCGGATCATCGAAATCGAAAACGATTTTCGACTGTGCGCCACGGAACGCGTAGCCGATGACATCGTTCACCTGCTCTTCGCGGCAGGCGCGCACGCAGCGCGTGCACTGGATGCAGGCATCGAGATTGACCGTCATCGCGGGATGCGAAAAATCCGCGTTTGGCTGCAGGCGCGGCTTGAAACGGGATGTGGTGACGCCAAGTTTTTCGGCCCACATCGTCAACTCGTTGGCTCCTGGCTTGTAGTTTTTGGGAGGCGCGTCGGCGGTTAAAAGTTCCAGCACCATCTTTTGCGATTGTTCCGCGCGCGGCGAATTTGTGGTCACTTCCATGCCGTTGGCGGGATAGCGGCAGCACGACGGTGCGAGTACACGCTCACCCTTGATTTCCACCACACATGCGCGACAGTTGCCATCGGGACGATAGCCGGGCTTGTAGCAAAGATGCGGAATGTCGATGCCGTTCTGTTTCGCAATTTCGATCAGCGTTTGATCGGCCAGCGCAGTGATCTTTTTTCCGTCGAGCGTGAATTCAATTTCTTCCGCGCGGATGATGGGTTCATTCATGGCGTTCATCGGGCCACCTCAGATTTCGTGCGGAAAATATTTGACGACGCAGCGAATCGGATTCGGTGCGGCCTGTCCCAACCCGCAGATCGACGCATCGACCATTACTTGCGACAACTCTTCTAGCAATCCGGTTCGCCATTTCGATTCTTCGAGCAGATGCGCCGCTTTTTCAGTCCCGACCCTGCACGGTGTACATTGTCCGCAGCTTTCGTGCTCGAAGAATTTCATCAGATTCAGCGCCGCATCGCGCGCTTTGTCCTGATTCGACAAAATCACCACTGCGGCTGAACCGATGAAACAACCGTGTGGCTGCAGGGTATCGAAATCGAGCGGAATATCACCCATACTGGCGGGCAGAATGCCGCCCGAGGCACCCCCCGGCAAGTAGGCATAAAACTCGTGGCCGTCCGCCATGCCGCCACAGAATTCCGCTATCAATTGCGTGACGGTGCTGCCTGCGGGTGCCAGTTTCACGCCAGGATTTTTTACCCGCCCCGACACCGAAAATGAACGCAATCCCTTGCGACCGTTGCGGCCCTGATCGGCAAACCAGGTCGCGCCTTTTTCCAGAATGTCGCGCACCCAATAGAGCGTTTCGAAGTTGTGCTCCAGCGTCGGGCGATTGAACAATCCCACCTGCGCAACATACGGCGGACGCAGACGCGGCATGCCGCGTTTGCCTTCGATGGATTCGATCATGGCCGACTCTTCACCGCAAATGTAGGCACCGGCACCACGACGTAATTCGATCAATGGCAATTTCACATTGCCCGGCGGGTTTGCGTTTAACTTGGCGAGCTCGGCTTCGAGCAAATTACGGCAGGCGTGATATTCGTCACGCAGGTAAACGTAAATTGCATCGATACCGACAATTTTGGCGGCGATCAACATACCCTCAAGAAAGCGGTGCGGATCGCGCTCGAGATAGTAACGATCCTTGAATGTCCCCGGTTCGCCCTCGTCGATATTTACCGCCATCAAACGCGGTGCCGTTTCGGCCTTCACGATGCGCCATTTGCGCCCGGTCGGGAATCCCGCACCGCCCAGGCCACGCAGACCGGAATGTTCCATTTCAGTGAGTACACTTTCAGCGGCGCGTGTCTCATTCAGGACGCCGAGATACGTCTTGTAGCCACCCTCCGCCTGATACTGCGCATAGTCTGTGAATTTGACATCAATGCCCGGAACACCGCATATTTGCTGGTTCTTCACAGCATTGGCGACGCGCTCAACGGTTGCATTGCCGAACGCGTTTTGCCCGACGCACACAGCAGGGGCTTCCGAACATCGACCGATGCAAGGTGCGGCAATCACACGAACATCCTTGCCCAAAATCATGGGCAACTTCTTCAGCAGCGCGTCTGCGCCAGCCATCGCACAAGAAAGCGTTTCGCAGACACGAACCGTCAACGCTGCGGGCGCTGATTCGCCTTCCTTCACCACATCGAAGTGGTGATAGAAAGTCGCAACTTCATAAACCTCGGTTTGCGCGATCTTCATCGCATCGGCGAGTGCCGCCATATGCGCTGCCGAGAGCTGGCCGAACTTATCTTGAATCAGATGCAGATATTCGATGAGCAGATCGCGGCGAAGCGGCTTGCCACCAGAATGCGTCGCCACCAACGCGTCAATATCCGTTCTCGCCTGCGGGTCAACCTGGCGACCTTTGAGCGTCGAACGCCCCTTTTTTCGGCCGCGAACTTCGGCAAGTGGAACAGCAATAGTGACGCGATCGTTCATCGGTTGAATCTCCAAAAGCGCAAGGACAGGGTGATCCTTGCCGATTTCGCGCGATGTCGTTTAGCTACGCATTCGTCGCATCTTTCGCCGCACGGTCACACGTCCGGCGAGAGTTGAATTGTTCTGTGGCAAAAAGTATAGCGCGGGCTAGAGTAGTACCGTATGACGGCAATCAAGATAGAGTGTGGCGTGGCTTACGTGATAGTGCAAAACTCAAGCACTGGTGCGGGTTTCAGACGGAAAATGGCTGGAAACGCCCTTGTATGCTGGTGTTTCACCTCCAGGCCATGATTTCCGGATCAAAGACTCGCCGCCAATCGGCTCGCCTGATCGATCGCGCGCTTGGCATCCAGTTCGCCCGCCTCAAACGCGCCGCCGACCAGATGCACTTTCGCGCCTGCCGCCTGCAACGGCGCCAGCAGTTCGCGCAACGACTCCTGACCGGTGCAAAGCACGATGCTGTCGACTTCGATCAGCGC
>JANYFH010000395.1 GCA_025362705.1 Betaproteobacteria bacterium | reverse complement strand
TCTGCAGCATTCGCCCCGAATATTTCGCCAACATCAAAACCAAACTCACCGCGCAGTTTGCACGTCATCGTTTTGAAGTGATTGGCATACACGACGCGAAATCGTTGTGTGAGGCCTATAACCGCGGTGCCGCTCGGTCCTACGGAGACATCCTTATTTTTTGCCATGACGATATCGATATCGTTCATGCCGACTTCGGGAATCGGCTGTTGAACCACTTGGTCTCATTCGATGTGATCGGTGTTGCCGGTGCGAGCAAACTGGTGGACGCCGACTGGGGGCATGCAGGTTTGCCGTATGTGCATGGCCAGATCATCCACAAGCCTCCCGGACAAGCGGACGCCCTTTATTTTGCCGCCGGATTGCAGGCGCCGGTCGTGGAAAATATTCAGGCGCTCGATGGCGTTTTCATCGGCATGCATCGCAAGGTGTGGGAGGCAGTGCGTTTTGACGAAACCACCTTCGATGGCTTTCATGTGTACGACATCGATTTCAGCTATCGCGCACACCTTGCCGGCTATCGTCTCGCCGTGCCGATGGATCTGCTGCTGATTCATTTTTCCACCGGCGGGTACGACCTCAAGTGGCAGGCGGAAAATCAAAAATTCTTGCGCAAGTTTCCTGCGCTCTCCGGCCTTCCCGCTGTGTATCGCCACTCAAATTTGCAGGTGAAATTGAAAACGCTTGAGCAGATTGAGCGGTTGCATTGCGGGCTTCTGCATCACTGTTTCGGCGCGAATTGATCCGTCAGAGGCCGTAGATCCGAATGAAGTAGCACCTGCAACAGACCCACAAACTCAGAACGCAAGTTCTGGTCACCCGGCTATTTAGGTGCCGGCGTCGCCTTGTATGGTTGGTACGACCCGGTAGTACTCTTGGTGGCGTTGTCATTGTCACGCCTCTGCTGCGTGTCAACTTTCTCGCTGGTGACCTTATTGGACTCTTCGACGAACTCGTTGTACTCCTTGATCGCGGCGTTAGCTGACGCGATCGTTGCCTGCGCGACTTGTTGCTGTTGCTCGGCGAGTTTTTTCTGATCCTGCGCAAATTCACCCACGCATGTTTTGTAGGTATTGACGGCGGCCACAAATTCGTTCATGCGCGCCTGGGTGTTTTTTTGTGTGCCATCGATTAATTCCGGCTTGATGCAGTTGTGTTTGGTCAACGCAGGTGTGGCGACGGCGACAGGTGCGGATGCCGGTGTGGTTGACTGCGCGACCGCGTTTGTGGAAAACACAACGGCGACCGTGGTGGCGATTGAGCTAAGTTTCATGGTGTTCTACCTTCATTGAAAAATTGAGAAACCATCGTGCGATGTCAGCTTACCGCTTTGTGTGTGGCAATCGCAGTTGCCGTGCGACTGAACCAATCACGGATCGATTTGGAAATTCCCTCGCGATTGAGTCCGCAATCAGCCAACAACACTGCCGGGTCGCCGTGCTCGACAAACCGATCCGGCAAGCCTAACTGCAACATCGGGATGCACAAATCCTGCGCCGCCAGCGATTCGGCCACGGCACTTCCGCCACCACCCATCACCACGTTTTCTTCGATCGTCACAAGATAATCGTGGGTAGTGGCGAGTTTGAAAATCAATTCGTGGTCGATGGGCTTCACGAACCGCATGTTGGCTACCGTGGCATTGATCTCTTCGCCAACGTCGGTTGCCGGTTTGACCATTGCGCCAAAAGCAAGAATGGCAACACGCCGGGCGTCAAAGCCCTTGAGTTCGCGCACCACCACACCTTTGCCGACGGGCAGTGCAGTCATTTCTTTCATAATCGCCACACCGGGGCCGGTGCCACGCGGATAGCGCACGGCTGAAGGCGAATTGAGCGTCATGCCGGTGTAGAGCATCTGGCGACATTCATTTTCATCAGCGGGCGCCATCACGGTCATGTTCGGAATGCAACGCAAATAGGAGAGGTCAAATGCGCCGTGATGGGTCGGGCCGTCCGCGCCGACCAGGCCGCCCCGATCAAGCGCGAACACGACCGGCAGATTTTGAATTGCCACGTCGTGAATTAGCTGATCGTACCCGCGTTGCAGGAACGTGGAGTAAATTGCCAACACCGGCTTCATGCCGTCTGCCGCGAGCCCTGCGGCAAATGTTACGGCGTGCTGTTCAGCAATGGCCACATCGAAATAGCGATCCGGGAACTCCTGCGAGAACTTGACCATGCCAGAACCTTCACGCATCGCCGGGGTGATGCCGATCAAACGCTTGTCGGCGCGCGCCATATCGCACAGCCATTCGCCGAATATTTGCGTGTATGTGGGCGGCTTCGGTTTGGCATCCGCTGCGGGTACAGGTTTGGCGATACCAATCTTGGGATCGAATTTTCCTGATGCCGCGTGATAGTGGATCGGATCTTCTTCGGCGAGCTTGTAGCCCTGGCCCTTCTTCGTGACGACATGCAGGAACTGCGGACCATTGAGTTGCCTGATATTTTTTAGCGTGTCGACGAGTACATCGACATTGTGGCCGTCGATTGGGCCCACATAGTTAAAGCCGAATTCTTCGAACATGGTCGAGGGCGTAATCATGCCCTTGGCGTGTTCTTCGACACGTTTGGCGATTTCCTTGAAGGTCGGTGTGTGCTGCAACACTTTTTCGGCGGTCTTTTTGGTGTTGGCGTAAAAGCGGCCGGACAGCAACTTGGCCAGATAGTTATTCAGCGCGCCAATCGATTCGGAAATCGACATGTCGTTATCGTTCAGAATCACGATTACGTTTTCGCGGCCTACGTTATTCATGGCCTCGAACGCCATGCCACCGGTGATCGCGCCGTCGCCAATAATGGCGATGGATTTACGCTTTACACCCGCCACCCGCGCCGCGACCGCCATGCCAAGAGCAGCTGAAATCGAGGTCGACGAATGCGCGGTGCCGAAGGTGTCGTAAACACTTTCTTCGCGGCGTGGAAATCCGGCGATGCCGCCCTTTTGGCGCAACTTCGGCATTCCCGCTTTACGGCCGGTGAGTATCTTGTGTCCGTAGGTTTGGTGGCCAACGTCCCATACCAGACGATCATCGGGCGTATTGAAGACATAGTGCAAGGCGATAGTCAGTTCGACGGTGCCGAGATTCGACGAAAAATGTCCGCCGGTAGTGGACACCGATTCAACGATGAATTCGCGCAACTCCCTGGCCAGCGGCGACAGATCGCGCCGATCAAGCTTGCGCAAATCGGCCGGGTCGTTGATCTTGTCGAGGAGCGGGTATTTGGTCATGAACGTATTCGCAGCCTAATGTTGTCGCCGTACGATGAACTCAGCCAGTTGATGCAGGCGCTCTGCCCTGTCGCCAAAACCACTCAATGCATCCAGCGCGTCCTGCAATAACTCAGTGGCAAATTGTTTGGCGGGGGCCAACCCCATCAGGCTCACGTAAGTCGGCTTGTTTGCGTCCTGATCCTTGCCGACAGTCTTGCCAAGTTTCTCGGTATTAGACTCGCAATCGAGAATGTCGTCCACTACCTGAAATGCCAGTCCAACGCGTTTGCCGTAACGATCCAGTTGTGCCAGATCCGCTTCACTCAAGGCGGTGCCGCAGTAAGCACCGAGCAGTACCGAAGCACGAATCAGCGCGCCGGTTTTCAGAATGTGCATGAACTCCAGTTCCGGAAGCGTGATCTGTTTACCCACATTGGCGAGATCAATCGCCTGCCCACCCGCCATGCCGCCAGATCCGCAGGCGCGGGCGAACAATTGCTGCATCTTGATTTGTGTCTCGGCTGAATCGGCAAGCTTGAAATTCGCGATCAACTCAAACGCCAGCGCCTGCAAAGCATCGCCCGCCAGCAGCGCCGTGGCTTCATCAAATTCGACATGGCAGGTGGGCTTGCCACGGCGCAGGACATCATCATCCATGCATGGCAAATCATCGTGCACCAATGAGTAGGCATGAATGATTTCCACTGCCGAGGCAACAATTCTTACCCGCTCGGGATCGGCGTTGCTGATCAATCCCGCTGCAAACGCAAGCATCGGGCGCACCCGTTTCCCACCCCCCAGCGTGGCATAGCGCATTGCATCGTGAAGCCTGGTCGGCGCAGTGTTACTGGCCGGTAGCAGGCTTTCCAGCGTGCGTTCCATGTTGCCCGCGACATCCCGGGACCAGTCCTGAAAATCTGTCACTTGACTAGCCTGGAAAATCTTTAAGTTCGCCGCCATCGAGCACTTTTATCTTTTGTTCAGCATCTTTCAGCACACCTTCGCAGTATTTGAGGAGCTCAGTACCGCGCTGATAGGCAGTTAGGGATTCCTCAAGTGGCAGTGCGCCGCTCTCCATTTTTTCTACGAGCAGGTCCAATTCGGCCAGAGCCGCTTCAAAATTCTTTGGTGTTGCAGGGGCTGGCAACGTTGGCGTTTTAGGCATTGGCTAAGGCTTTCATCAATCTGAAATCATAGCAGAATGCGGATATTCGAGTCCACGCCGGACGGCGCCCCGCGGTATGCTGCCCCACTCAAAACAGCAAAAATCCTTGCCCTTTTGAGGCCTTTGGGGCACACTCCCCGTTCCATTTCGTGGGTTCCCGCTAGGGAATTCGTTTGACGGGACGGAGTCTGTAGAGTTAAAAGCTAACAAACTCGATCGCCCAGGTGTTTTTACTTTGGTTTATTCGCGCTTTTTCGGGCGGAGCCTAAGGACTATGTCTGAACTATTCGGTGCGCGAGAGCTTTCTCCCGTCACGACGCAACTTCCTGCCAGTTGGTACTTTGACCACGCCATTCACGCGCGTGAGATGGACGTTTTTTTTAAAAACGGCCCGGGATACGTCGGCCACGAATTGATGGTGCCGCAGGAATCAGATTACCGTGCACTCGAAATGACCAACGGGGCGTGGGCACTGATCAACAACGGGCAGGACATCAATCTGGTGTCCAACATTTGTCGTCATCGCCAGGCGGTGATGCTTAAAGGTGCCGGTCAGTTATTGACGGGCAATATTGTTTGTCCACTACATCGCTGGACGTACGATGGCAGCGGCAAGTTACTCGGCGCGCCGCATTTTCCGCAGCAACCGTGCCTCGACCTGCCACGCAAGTCGTTGCAAAAATGGAATGGCATGTTATTTCAGGGGCCGCGCAATATCGCTGCCGACCTAGGCAGACTCGGCTGCGTCAATGATCTCGATTTTGCCGGTCATGTGCTCAACAAAGTTGAAGTCACCGAATATAACTTCAACTGGAAGACCTTCATCGAAGTTTATCTCGAGGATTATCACGTCGAACCGTTTCATCCGGGCCTCGGAAAATTTGTCGACTGCGACAAACTCGATTGGGAGTTCGGCGAATGGTACAGCGTGCAGACGGTGGGTGTGAACAAGGCATTGACACGGCCCGGCACGGAAACGTACAAAAAATGGCATGACATGGTGCTCAAATTTCGCGGCGGCGTTGAGCCCTCCAAAGGCGCGATCTGGCTGACCTACTATCCGAATATCATGGTCGAGTGGTATCCGCACGTCCTGGTAATCTCCACCATCGTGCCGCGCGGACCGGAACACTGCACCAACATTGTCGAGTTTTATTACCCCGAAGAAATTGCCCTATTCGAGCCGGAGTTTATCGCCGCTGAGCAAAAAGCCTACGACGAAACTGCGCTGGAAGATGAAGAGATTTGCCAGCGCATGAACGACGGCCGCAAACTGCTGTGGCAGGAAGGGCGCGATGAACAGGGCCCGTATCAGTCGCCGATGGAAGATGGCATGGTGCATTTCCACGAGTTCCTGCGCAGGGAGTTGGCGCGACGTTGAATCAAACGCGAAACTCCTTAATCGGCGGGCATTACAGGGCGATTTTGTCCAGGAAACCGCACCAGTGCTAGACATTGAAACTTCAACGATGCGCGCATGACCTCCTCATGGATGCTCGTCGCGGGTGCGCTCTTCGCAATGATGGGCATGCTTGCAAAACTGCTAAGTGACCAATTCAGTGGAGCGGAACTGGCGATGTATCGATCGCTGTTCGGGCTTACGACGATCGGGATTTTCCTTTTGTGGCGGCGCGAGACGTTGCGAACGCCGTTCTGGAAAGGGCACTTCTGGCGTGGCGCGACCGGTACGGTCTCGCTGGTCGCCTATTTTTACGCGATGACCGCGCTACCGCTGGCCACGGCAATCACACTCAATTACACCTCGCCGACCTGGCTCACTTTGCTGTCGGCGTTACTGCTGAAAGAGCGTTTTGATCGCCGCCTTATTCTTGCCATTGCACTCGGATTCGTCGGTGTCGCCATGCTGCTGCGACCGGCATTCGCCAGCGATCAGGCAGTGCCTGGCATGATCGGTCTGGCCTCGGGATTCTTCGCCGCATGCGCGTATCTGAACGTAAAGAAACTGGGGGCCGCTGGCGAGCCTGCGTGGCGCGTGGTGTTTTATTTTTCCGTGGCGGGCACCTTTGGGTCGGCGCTGATACAACCGCTGGACGGCCCGTTCCATGCAATCACGTCCACGAATTTCTGGCCGCTGCTGGGTATGGGTATGCTCGCGACCCTAGCCCAGTTGGCAATGACGCGCGCTTATCACAGCGGCAATACTCTGGTGGTTGGCGCGTTCGCCTACTCAACGGTGATTTTCGCGGCCCTTGGTGGCCTCGTTTTTTTCAGCGAAAGGCTGCCGATGCTTGCGTGGATGGGTATGCTGGTCATCATTGTCAGCGGCCTGCTGGCGGGGCTGACGAAAGGGACAGGGGCAGGCATCGACAAGGACAATAAAATACCTGCCCTGCCTGCGGAAGAGGATTGAGTCTCCGCCAGAAAACCGCCGCATAATAAACGCTTTCAATGAACTGTCCATATGCTGATCAACACTGAAAATCTGTCGAAACATTTGCATGATCCTGCGTGGATCATTTTCGATTGTCGTCACGACCTTTTCGATCTCTCCAAGGGCGAACGGCAATATCGCGAAGGCCATATTCCCGGTGCACACTTTGTAAATATCGACACCGATTTGTCCGGCGAGAAGACTGGCAGAAATGGCCGCCATCCACTACCGTCGCCCGCCGCATTCACTGCATTCCTTGCGCGTCACGGCGTATCTAACACATCAACCATCGTGACCTACGATGACGTCGGCGGGCAATTTGCATCACGCCTGTGGTGGATGGCGCGCTGGATCGGGCTCAGCAATGCAGTGCTGCTCGATGGTGGTATCCCAAAATGGATCGCAGACGGCCATCCACTTTCAGCCGAAGTACCAGCGCCGGTGCCTGCACCATTGCGCGGCCGCGCAGATCCGTTGATGTTGTGGAATGCCGCAGACGTTTTGGCGCATATCGGCGACACAAATTTCCCGCTGATCGATGCGCGTGCTGCCGAGCGCTATCGTGGAGAAATCGAACCCATCGATCCGGTTGCGGGGCACATACCAGGTGCTGCAAACCGATTCTACAAATCCAATTTGAACGCTGATCTTACCTTTCGTCCGGCTGACGAAATCCGGAGTGAATTTGCAGTGCTTACCCATCACAAACCGGCTGAGAATGTTGTGCATTACTGCGGCTCGGGTGTCACCGCATGCGCCAATTTGTTCGCCATGGAATACGCCGGGCTCTCTGGCTCAAAACTATTTGCCGGATCGTGGAGCGAGTGGGTCAGCGACCCAGCACGTCCCGTCAATCAATCTGGAAAATAAGCCGATGAACACATTTTCAAAACGTATCTTTCAAACCGCTGCCCCGTTGTTCTTGGCAGCCGCGATCACCTCGGCGCACGCACAATTCCTGAAGCCCGCCGACAATCTTGTCATCGACGGTGTACCGCCGATCAGCGAAGAACTGGTGGCGAAAGTTCAGGCGTACACGGATTTCAAACCAAGTTCAATCGTGTCGTGGCACCCGACCCAATCTGCGCTGATGATTCGCACGCGCCTTAACAACACGTTGCAATTACATCTCGTTTCCGGACCAGGAATCAAACCGATATCTATTACCGATTTTCCCGATGCCGTGAGCGGCGCCTCGTTCCAGCCCAAGAAAGGCGAGTACATCCTGTTCGAAAAAGCCAACGGCGGCGATGAGGTGTACCAGATTTTTCGCCTGGATCTTGCCAGCAAGGCGGTGACTGCGATTACCGATGCCAAAGAGCGCGCCAGCGCGCCATCATGGAGCCGCAAGGGTGACCACATCGTCTACACGACCACCACCATCGACCGCAACAATGGGTCGCGCATGCCAATGACGAAGCTGGTCTTGTCTAATCCGCTGAAACCGGAGTCAGCAAAAACGATTGCGATGTTTGAAGGTGGCCGATGGTTCAATTTTCGCTTTTCGCCTGACGACAAAACACTGGTCTTCTCGGAGTATCTTTCTGCCAACGAATCACACCTCTGGACACTGAATATCTCCAACGGGGAAAAA
>JANYFH010000349.1 GCA_025362705.1 Betaproteobacteria bacterium | reverse complement strand
GTGGCGCGACAAAGTTTGTGCGCTGCTGCCGGAGGCGCATGATTTTGTGGCACAAGTCACAGCGCCCACGCAGCTTGCGCGCGGCACTTACCGCGATGTCGTGCTGCGCTCCTCACGCGAAGGCCGCGTACAGTTCATCGGCGACGCCAGCCATGCGATGAGCCCGCAACTGGGGCAGGGCGCAAATATGGCGCTGCTCGATGCATGGACGCTGGCGGCATGTTTGCAGAACGAGGCAACGCTAGCTGACGCGTTGACGAAATACGGAAAACTGCGATCAAGCCACGTCGGCATTTATCAGTTGATCAGCCGCTGGCTCACGCCGTTGTTTCAATCGCATTCGCGCAGCGGCTCGTGGCTGCGCGACACCACGTTCTATCCGGTGAGTCGATTGCCCGTTGCGCGCACCAGCATGCTGCGAACCTTGAGTGGATTGCAGCAGGGTTATTTCGGCGTGTATGACGGTATTGATATAGCGAAATAGCGCAGAACCAGAATTGGTGCTGCCCTCATGGTGCTGCCTTCATTGTGCGGCAATACGCGCAAAGAAATCTGCGTTCATTGCGCCGGCGGTTCGAAGCGAAAATTGTTCGATCATGAAGCGCTGCTTGGCGCGAAGTACTTCATCGCCCTCTACCCACTGCCGCACGCGCGCCGCATAACCCGGCGTCATCATCCAGCCGAACACTTCTGATTTATCCTCTTCCAGCGCATACGCGGCATAACGGCTCACCAGTCCGGCAGACGGATGCCCCAGATTCTGGAAGCCGATTCCATACGCAGTTGCTCCACCACGACCATACTCGATAGTGCCGCGATTGAGCGCAAGCCAGACGGGGTCACGATGATAAAAATCGCCGAAGACACGATAGTCGATGAAGTGGTAAAGCTCATGGTGCACCCGCATCTCCATGCCTGCGGGGCAGAGTTCATCGTCGTTGTCAGCGTAAATGATCGCGGCGTTCGCGGGATCGGGCATGGCGCGCCGTTGCTGCTGGCTGACGACCAAGTCCTTCACCAACACTACATCGGTCAAACCGATGCCGGTGAAGAACGATGAGGGATAACGCTCCAGACCCGGCAGGACGACATTGGCGAGCTGCGCCAGACGCAATCGATCTTCAACGGTATCAACGAAAACCGCGCCACGTTGGTGTTGCCACACCACACGCAGATTGAGCGCAGCCAGGCGTGTAGCAATCGTTTGCTTCGCGACGGCGAGTGGCATCGCGGCGGTGAATGCCTGTGGATAGTGGATCTCCCGCGGACACTCTTTGAGCATGCTGTCGATTTCCTTCGGCGGGGTCGTCGATGCAATGCTGGCCTGCTCAACAAGCGAGGACGATGCGCAACCGGCAAGCGACAGAATCAATAGCGCGACTGCGCACAATGCAGTGTTGCGATTTAGCGCCACGAAGGTCTCGCTGCGTTAAGAAACGGGTTGCATAATTGCACAAAACACCACCACCGGCTCGTCATTCCAGCGAAGGCTGGAATCCAGTCCGCTCGTATGTTCGAGTACTTGGACGGGACTGGGTCCCAGCCGTCGCTGGGACGACGGGTTCATAGAAATTCCCTATCCTTACTTCGGTTTTGCCGCGCCCGTTTCCACCGGCTTGATCTCGCCAATTTCAATCGAGGGCAAGGCCTCACCCACGCCGCGCGCCACCGAGCGCTCGATAAATTTCGATAGCACGTTGGCGAGTTTATCGATTGGAATACTGTTGGCTACGTTGATCGCTGTCGCGTTCTGATCGTAAACGCGCTGGAATTCGTAACGCGCGCTGGTTTCCTTGACCGCCAGCGTCTTGGCATCGAACACCCAAGTCTGCGTGTAGTTGTAGGGCGCAACGTAGACA
The DNA here is from genome assembly GCA_025362705.1 of Betaproteobacteria bacterium. Taxonomy (GTDB): domain Bacteria; phylum Pseudomonadota; class Gammaproteobacteria; order Burkholderiales; family Usitatibacteraceae; genus UKL13-2. The sequence goes on along the minus strand of JANYFH010000349.1, from coordinate 1,326 downwards.
CCGGATCGTTTACCTGGCTCGCCGTCGGGTGTAATGGTTTCTTCGCCATCGCTGCCGCCGAGTATGTCGATGCCGCCGTCGCCTTGCAGGCTGGCGCTCTCAAGTGGCTGTACGTAAATGCCGATGCCTTCGAGTTTGCTGCCCATTCCCGCGCGCTCGGAGAGCTGAAATTTCGGCGTGACCACGATGATCGTGTCCCAGTCGGCGCGCTGCGGCATTTTCTCCAAGGCAGTAAGCAATTTCCCCATTGCCACTTTTTCGCGGTCAACCGGACGGACGCCCTCCATTTCAAGCGCGCTGAGAGTCGCGAAAATCCGCGTGCTGCCAGGGTCGCGCTGCTCGATGGCGCGATCCAGGCCTTTGAGTACAGAGGTATTGAGTGCGTTGCCGGGAACCTTCAGCACCACACGCTTGTAGTGATCTATGACGTTGGAACCCGTCGATTCTTTTTGCGTCACGTAAGTGAAATGGTCACCCACGGCCGAGATCAGGGCGTACACCTTTGGTTTCGGTGCGGCGGTCGGCTGCGCGGTTAACGTTGTGCAGGCCACCAGCGTCACCGCGCCAAGCATCAGTTGCAGAGGTTTGTTCATTAGCTTGATCCTTTTATGGAAGAAATGCCTTCGTACTGGCATTCCCCGTGGCGCCACGATAGTTCCCGCAACGCAAAAAATGTTGGGCTGATGACAGATTGAAAGTGTGCAAATTGTGCGTCGCGCACATGGGCAATGCGAGCAGTATGCGACCAATCGCAGGAATATGAACGCGAGCGACCGTTCCAGCGGACGAATGGTGGTGACTAAATTGCGCGGGGTGGGTAGAGCCAGCGATACCCGTCTTAATACGTCATGCAAGCCGCATTCAATATGCCGCCTGCAATCGAAATTGCCCCCAGAAAAAAACCGGAAGCCTGCTTGCCGGCTGGAATATCGACCGCGATGTGCGGCAGCGTGATGCGCGCGATGACGAACACGATGAGTTGGATGGCAAGTGCGATGAATCCCCAGATCGCCATGTCTACAGGGTTCACGCTGTACTCCACCGCATTGGCCAGTGGAATCACCATGCCGATCAGTGCGCCGGAAAGGCTGAATGCGGCCGCCATATTGTTTTCGCGGATGAGCGCGATTTCGCGGTACGGCGTGATCTTCACGTAGATGGCAACAAACACGGCCAGCAGTACGCCGGAAATGGCCAGGTAAAGCAGGAAGTCGTCGAAGCCGCCGAACGATTCCATGATTTCGAATTTGCTCATGTCGATTTCCTTTTTGGGTCGTCAAATAAAATAATGCGGTAAAAAGCGGCTGGTGTTTTTGGTTACCGGTG
>JANYFH010000339.1 GCA_025362705.1 Betaproteobacteria bacterium | reverse complement strand
CTGGTCGTCGCGAAACGCCTTCCACGCATCGTAGACCTTTTTGAACTTCGGGTTCTTTTCCGATTCTTCCGCATACACTTCGTTGGCAGCTTTGTAGCAGGCGTTCATGACGTCTTTATTGAATGGGCGCAACTGGACGCCATTGCCCGCGAGGCGCTTCAGCGCCGCAGGATTAAGTGCATCGTACTTGGCAAGCATATCAAGGTTCGCTTCGGCACAGGCGGATTCGAGGATCGCTTTGTATTCAGGCGGCAGCGCTTCCCACTGCTTGATATTGACGAACAGATCCAGTTCCGGTCCGCCTTCCCACCAGCCAGGATAGTAGTAGTACTTCGCAATTTTGTAGAGCCCCAACTTTTCGTCGTCGTAGGGCCCCACCCACTCGGCAGCGTCGATGGTGCCCTTCTCGAGCGAAGGATAAATATCGCCGCCCGGAATTTGTTGTGGTACCACACCGAGCCTGGTCAGCACGCGACCGGCAAATCCGCCAACACGGAACTTGAGACCTTTCAGATCGGCAACAGTCTTGATCTCTTTGCGAAACCATCCACCCATCTGCGCGCCGGTGTTGCCGGCCGGGAAATTGATGATGTTGTAGTCCTTGAAAAAATCCCGCATCAGCGCCATGCCGCCGCCGTGATACATCCACGCATTTTGCTGGCGCGCATTCATGCCGAATGGAATTGCACAGGCAAACGCAAACGTTGGATCCTTGCCGAAAAAATAGTAGGGCGCGGTGTGCGTGCATTCCACGGTACCGTTTTGCACGGCGTCCACGGTACTGAATGCAGGCACGATTTCGCCAGCGGCAAATACCTGGATCTGGAATTTGCCACCGGTTGCAGCGGCAACTCGTTTGGAAATAACTTCGGCCCCGCCGTAAATCGTATCCAGACTTTTCGGGAAGCTCGATGCGAGCCGCCACTTGATCGCCGGCAGCACAGCAGTTTGCGCATCAGACAGTGTAGAAATTGCAGCGGCACCGGCCGCCAGCCCTGCGCCGGCGGACGACAGAAATTTGCGTCTTTGCATGAATTGCTCCTCTAGGTTTTTATGAACTGCGGTCGGCTAACAAACGACTTCGACGCAGAGTATAGAGCAACCGGACGCAGCAGGCATGCCTTGCAAATCTACTCGCCCGCGATTGACATGCGCTCAATCAAAATGCTGCCCACGCGCTTCGAACCCAGCGCAAGTTCGTCGTTGCCAACCGCCACGATGTCCTTGAACATCTGCTTCATGTTGCCCGCGATGGTGATTTCTTCAACCGGATATGCAATCTCGCCGTTCTCCACCCAGAAGCCCGCAGCACCGCGTGAATAGTCGCCTGTCACGTTGTTGACGCCCTGCCCCATCAACTCCGTTACGATGAGGCCGCGGTTCATTTTTTTGATCAATCCAGCGAAATCCAACTCACCCGGTACCACGATCAGATTGTGATTGCCGCCAGCGTTACCAGTGCTTTTCATGCCGAGCTTGCGCGCGGAATAGCTGGCAAGAAAATAGCCTTGCACCACACCATCTTTCACGACATCGCGTGCGACCGTTGTAACACCCTCGGCATCGAACGGTCCACTCGCCAGGCCGCCGCGAATCGCGGGATCTTCACGGATCGACACGATGTTTGAAAACACGGTCTCGCCAATACTATCTTGCAGGAAACTTGATTTACGATATAGCGAGCTGCCACTGACTGCACCGACGAAGCTACCAATCAAACCCGATGCGACTGTCGATTCGAACAGTACCGGCACTTCGCAACTGGCAATTTTTTTTGCGTTGAGCCGCGCCACGGTGCGCTCACCCGCGCGACGACCAATGGCCTCGGCTGACTCAAGTCCCTGTTCATCCCTCGCCACCGCATACCAGTAATCGCGCTGCATGCCCTGCTTGCTGGTCGCGATCATGGTGCAGCTTGCGCTGTGCCGCGTAGTCGGATAGCCACCGATAAAGCCCGCAGAATTGGCATAGATGAAAGCTGATTCGTAGGTCGATACCGATGCGCCTTCCGAGTTGTTAATGCGCTTGTCGACCGCAAATGCCGCCGCTTCCATGCGCTTGCCCAATTCAATCGCATCGTCGACCGCTAATTTCCACGGGTAGTAAAGCCCGAAATCGTCAAACGGTGGTAGGGCCAGCCGATCAGCGTCCGCGAGTCCGGCGAATTCGTCGGCGGCGGTGTATTTGGCAATTGCCAGCGCGGCTTTGACGGTGCGCTCAATCGCGTCGCGCGACAGATCGGTAGTCGATGCATTGCCGCGCTTCTGGCCCAAATAAACGGTGATTCCCAATCCCTTGTCGCGATTGTGCTCAATAGTTTCAACTTCACCCAAGCGGACCGTAACGTCCTGTCCCAGTGAGGTTGAAATTTCGACTTCAGCGGCGGTGGCGCCGAGGAGCTTGGCACGATCCAGCGAAAACTGGGCGAGGTCGGCAAGGCTGCCGCTTGTTGCAGGAGATGATGAAGTCACGATGGAGTATTTGAGTGGGAGGGAGAGCCGAGGTACGCTATCATCACGGCTGAAAACAATTCGATGCCGCCACACAGACAATGACAGACACAGAAGAAGAAAATTCTATCAGCAAAAGCCAGAAGAAACGGGACATGCTGGCATTGCAGGATATCGGCGAAGAGCTGGTTGCGCTTTCAAACGAAGCGATCAACAAGCTCGAATTGCCAGACAATCTGCGCGCGGCTGTCGTAGATGCCAAACGCATTCCGAAAAGCAAATATGGGGGCATGAAACGGCAAATGCAATACATCGGCCGCTTGATGCGTGAAATCGATCCCGCACCGATTATCGAGCAGCTCAATTCGCTCAAAGCGCCGAACAAGAAAGAAACGGCATTGCATCATCTGGCCGAGCGCTGGCGCGAACGTTTGCTGGCAGATGAGACTGCACTCAACGCCTTCGCCAATGAGTTTACGGATGCGGATCGTGCACTGCTGGCGAAGCATATTCAGGCTGCGAAAGACGACAAGGCAAAGAACAGGCCGCCGAAAAACTATCGATTGCTGTATTCGCAAATCCATGGTCTCGTCGTCGCGCAGTCACGCGCTCCCGAATAGTTGAGGGTGCTGTCAATGAGTTTTGATGCCGCAAAAATCGGCCTACTTTCAATTTCGGACCGGGCGTCGCAGGGAATTTATCGCGACGAAGGCCTGCCCGCGCTGGAAGCGTGGCTGATGTCGGCGTTAAAAAATCCGCTCACGTTTGTCGCTAAGGTCATCCCTGATGAGCAGCCATTGATAGAAGCGAACCTCAAGACACTCGTCGATGATGAACACTGTTCGCTTGTGCTAACCACTGGTGGCACCGGACCCGCGCCACGCGACGTAACGCCTGATGCAACGCTCGCGATTGCTGATCGCGTGATGGATGGCTTTGGCGAGCGCATGCGGCAAATTTCATTGCGCTTCGTGCCAACTGCGATCCTCTCGCGCCAGACCGCGGTGATTCGCAAACAAACACTCGTCATCAACCTTCCCGGCCAGCCCAAAGCGATTAAGGAAACGCTGGAAGGTTTGAAGGATGCGGATGGGAAGCCAGTCGAGGTGGGAATTTTTGCGGCGGTACCCTATTGCGTCGACCTGATTGGCGGGCCGTATCTCGAAACCAATGATGATGTAATCAAAGCATTCCGTCCAAAAAGTGCAATTCGCAATTTCAAAACTGACAATCCATGAAAATGATTCAACACATCGAACTCAATACCGGTGCCACGCCCAAAGGCACCATCATCTGGATGCACGGCCTCGGCGCGGACTGCTGGGATTTCGTTTCCATCGTCAAGGAACTTGGACTTCCCGAAGACCTGCCGCTGCGCTTCATCTTCCCGCAGGCACCTTCGCGCCCCATCACCATCAACAACGGCCAGGTCATGCCCGGCTGGTACGACATCTCGATGGCCGAATTGCAACGGAAACCCGATGAAGCCGGTGTGCGTCAATCACAGGCGTTGATCGAACAACTGATTACACGCGAAAACGAACGCGGGATCGCGAGTGACAAAATTATACTCGCCGGCTTTTCGCAGGGCGGTGCCATCGCGCTGCAAACCGGCCTGCGCTATCGCGATGCGCTGGGCGGCATCATGGCGCTCTCCACTTATCTTACGCTGGAAGATTCGTTCGCCGCCGAAGCAACGATTGCCAACGCCAACATCCCCATCCTGATGGCCCACGGCACGCAGGATCCGCTCATCCCACTATCGCTAGCGATATCGTCACGCACCAAAATGGAAGCACGCGGTTACAAAATTGAATGGCGCGAATATCCCATGCCGCATTCTGTTTGCATGGAAGAGGTCGAAGATATCGGTGTGTGGATTCAGGCGCGATTCAAGTCGCGGATATTACTGGCCTAGAGGACGGTCACAAGTCCGTATTCAGGTCGTGCTCACCTGCAAAAAATGCTCCCGGTAATACTTGAGTTCTTCAATACTCTCGTAAATATCGGCCAGCGCTTCATGCTTGCCATGCTTTTTCATCCCCGACATGATCGACGGTTTCCAGCGTTTAGCCAGTTCTTTCAACGTTGAAACATCAAGATTACGGTAATGGAAATAGGCTTCGAGTTTCGGCATGCCACGCGCCATGAAGCGGCGATCCTGGCAGATTGAATTGCCGCACATGGGCGAGGTGCTGGCGGGGACATGCAGCTTCAGGAATTCGATCATCTGATTCTCAACATCGGCATCGGTCAGCGTCGACGCTTTTATTTTGTCGATGAGTCCAGATTTTTTGTGGGTGGATTTGTTCCACGCATCCATTGCGTCGAGCACGGCGTCAGATTGGTGTAGCACCAGCACCGGGCTTTCGGCGATGGTGTTGAGATTGGCATCTGTAACGACGATGGCGACTTCGATAATCCGGTCAGTATCTGGTGACAGGCCGGTCATTTCCATGTCGATCCAGATGAGGTTGTTTTGGTCTTGTGACATTGTCGATCTCGGTTGTGTAGCGAATGCGCGTCAAATGCGCCGTAAAATGGCGGAATGCTGCATTTTCTCATGATTCCCTGACGACACCTTCGATGACCGCACCCGCCTTCACGCTAATTTTCCTGCTGTTCGTAGCCCTGAGCTTTGCCTTTGGCAGCTTGCTCACCTTGCGACACATTGCGCATGTCCGTACGCATCGCGCCGCCGTACCAGCGGAATTCAGCGAATCGATCACGCTGGAGGCGCATCAGAAAGCGGCCGACTACACGATTGCGAAGAACCGGCTCGGCTTGGTGGAGAGTGTTTTTGACCTGGTGTTTTTGCTGGCAATTACGCTGGGCGGCGGCATGTTGCTGATCCACAATCTGGCAGCGACATGGTTTAGCGGATCTTACGCACTCGGCCTTGCCATTTTCGCCGGGTTGATGATTGTCTCCTTTCTCATCTCCACGCCGTTCGATTTGTATCGCACGTTTGTGATCGAACAGAAATTTGGCTTCAATAAACTGACCTGGAAACTCTATCTCATCGACGGCATCAAGGGTCTGGCGCTGGGCGCGGCCATCGGTGTGCCGCTGTTGCTCGTCACCTTCTGGCTGATGGAAAAAATGGGCGGCCTGTGGTGGCTATATGTTTGGCTGGTGTGGCTGGTGTTCAGCCTCACGATAATCGTGATCTACCCAACTTTTATTGCGCCACTGTTCAACAAATTTTTGCCTCTTGCCGATATTGCACTTAAAGAACGCATCGAGACGCTGCTGACCCGCTGCGGGTTTACATCCAGTGGATTATTTGTGATGGATGGCTCCAAACGTTCGAGTCACGGCAATGCGTATTTCACTGGGCTGGGCAAAACCAAGCGCATCGTATTTTTCGACACACTCATCGAGCGCCTCTCGCCATCCGAAATCGAAGCTGTGCTGGCGCATGAATTGGGACATTTCAAGCGCAAACATGTCACCAAAATGATCATCGGACAATTTGCACTTACGTTCGTGATTCTCGCGTTAATGGGTTGGGTAATCGACAAGCCGTGGTTTTACGAAGGCGCTGGATTTTCACTCAACGGCACGGTCCCGCACGTGGCTATATCACTGGCGCTGTTCTTCATGGTGCTACCGGTATTCACGTTTTGGCTTACACCTTTAGGCAGCCTGATTTCGCGTAAACATGAATTCGAAGCCGACACCTATGCAGCGCAGCAAACACAGGCACACGACCTCATTACCGCACTGGTCAAGCTTTACCGCGACAATGCTTCCACCCTCACGCCGGACCCATTGCACTCGGCTGTGTACGATTCACATCCACCCGCAGCGATCAGGATTGCCCATTTGAAAGCGATGCAAACATGACCACACTCTCACAAATGCACTGCGCGCCAGGTGGGCAAGCCGTAGCACTTTCAGACGCCGATATTCAAGGCAACTTGGGCGCGTTGAAAAATTGGGAACGAGTCGGCAACGAGATCAAGAAAACATTTTCATTCAAGAATTATCACGAGACGATCGCGTTCGTGAATGCGTCGGCGTGGGTATCGCATCGCGAGGACCATCACCCCGATATGAGTGTGCATTACAACAAATGTGTCGTCGCCTACTCCACCCACGATGCCGGTGGAATTACGCTGAACGATTTCATCTGCGCCGCGAAGCTTGACGCTTTGCTGAGCCTCTGATGCGGGCTCTCGTCACCGGCGATTTCGGTCGCGAGTATCTGGCAGTGCTCGACGACGGTACCGAACTCGTCTGTACCCGCAAGGGCAAGAAGCAGGATGTGGCTTGCGGTGACTTCGTTGAAGTCGCCATTTCCAGCCCGGGGCATGCGCGCATCGATGAAATCCACGCGCGCCGCAATGTGCTGTTTCGCAAGGATGCCTGGCGCGAAAAAACGCTGGCCGCCAACATCGACCAGGCGGTCATCATCGTGGCGCCTCGGCCGAGTTTCTCCGAAATGTTCCTGAACCTGTGTCTGATCGCCTGCGAAGCTGCCGAGATCAAGCCGTTCATCATGCTCAACAAAAAAGACCTGCCGGAGTTTGAGGAAGCACGGAAAAG
>JANYFH010000335.1 GCA_025362705.1 Betaproteobacteria bacterium | reverse complement strand
AGCCGCGCTCAAGGATGCCGATATTGTCATCGTCGCCGTGCCCACGCCGGTAACCGATGCGCGCCTGCCCGACTTCGGCCCCCTGCTCAGTGCCAGTCGTGCCATCGGCCCGCACTTGAAGCGCGGTGCCATCGTGGTGTATGAATCCACTGTCTACCCCGGCGCCACCGAAGAAGTGTGCATCCCGGAACTCGAGCGCGCTTCAGGTATGAAATGGAAGGAGGGTTTCTTTGTCGGTTATTCGCCCGAGCGCATCAATCCCGGTGACAAGGAACACACCCTCACCCGCATCATGAAAATCGTTTCGGGCGACACAACAGAGACATTGGACAAACTAGCCGAAGCTTACGGCACCGTCGTGAAAGCCGGCATTTTCAAGGCGTCCAGCATTCAGGTGGCGGAAGCGGCGAAAGTGATTGAAAACTCGCAGCGCGATTTGAATATCGCGTTCATGAATGAACTGGCGATTATTTTCAACCGCATGGGGCTGGACACCGCAGAAGTTCTGGAAGCGGCTGGCACCAAATGGAATTTTCTGAAGTTCAGGCCGGGTCTGGTTGGTGGCCATTGCATCGGCGTTGACCCTTACTATCTTACCTATCAGGCGGAAAAATTTGGTCATCACCCCGAGGTCATTCTCGCAGGGCGGCGCATCAACGACAGCATGGGTGCCTACATCGCCAAGCAGACCGTGAAAACGCTCATCAAGACACGCGGCAATCTGAATGGCGGCGTGGTGAATGTGCTGGGTTTGACGTTCAAAGAAAATTGCCCCGACCTCCGCAACAGCAAGGTCGTGGATATTGTCCGTGAACTGAAAGAATACGGCATGACGGTTCACGTTCACGATCCACACGGCGAATCAGCAGAAGCGGAACATGAATACGGGATTCCCCTTACCGCGTGGGACAAGCTGCCCGCCGCCGATGCGCTCGTGCTTGCCGTTTCCCACAAGGAATATCTCGCGATGCCAATCGACACCCTGTTATCGAAGGCGGTGCCGAACGGCTGCGTGATCGACGTGAAGTCGGCGCTTGATCGAACCGCCGTGGCAGCGAAGGGAATTACGCTTTGGCGGCTGTAGGGAGACGAAAACGCGGCGAAAACGCGGTCAAAACGTAACCTCAGTCTTGACCACAAACTGCACCGATTTGATTCCCGGTGTGCGATTCAATGGCACCGCGATATCAGCGTGCAGTACATTCGCAAACGCTGCGCGATCCAGCGCGATGCGAAGGCCAACCCCTACGTCCGAGAGCCATCCGGGGTTGGACGTGTTCTGATTGAGCCCGCCCCACGCCCTGCCATAGTCAAAAAACGCCGCGCCACCGACCCGAAACAAGCGAAACGGATACCAGTCGGTGTAAGCGCGTTCCTCAATCGTAAGCAATGCGCGACGCTCACCGGCTTGATAGTGCGATGGATAGCCGCGCATGCCGTTGTCGCCGCCGATCAACAATTGATCCGCGATGCCGCCGCCACTGATGCGGTCAGCGGATAACGCGGCATAGAACAGCGCGTTATTGCCCTGAGGCACGTAGTAGCGCGTTGTAGCACCAACCTGCGTCATCGGCGCCCCAGTACTGGCAATGCGCCGATCTACAGCACCTGAGACAAACAAGTCCTGACGCGATGCGAATGAATAACCGTTACTGATGAACGCCGAATATAGCCAGGCGCTATTCGTCGAACCCAGCGACTCGAGCGCGCGCGTAATCTGGAATTGGGAAAAAAAACCAAACCGGAAAAATTCCGGTCTGGCGATCTGGTCGCGGTTTTTCAGTTTCACGAAACGGTCTTCCACCAGTTCATGCCGGAAGAAAATCGCGTGCACATCCTGCTTCACCGGTAACAGCACTGGTGCAATTCGGCCTGGCTCAACGAGATAAACATCATCACTATTGCGTGCGCCGACCAGAAAGCGCTGGGTCCAGCCATTGATAAGTCCGGGCGACCAGCCACCGAAAATTTCCGCAAATTTTTGTTGATGGCGATATTGACTGACGGTGTCGCCGGCATTGTAGATGGAGTCTATGCGGTCATCGTCATTCCATGTGGCACCGGCGGCCCAGCGCGTATCGAGTGCATAAAACGGACGCACGACCGCGGCGGATTTTCGCTTGCCGTCATCAAAATGTGCCTGCGTGTAGCTGACATTTGTCCACCCGTCGAACGCCTGCGGATAGGAAATTTCAAATTCAGTACCCTTGCGGTCTGCGTCCGACAATCGCGAAAATCCGACGCGCAGCCCGGTGCCGAGCA
>JANYFH010000267.1 GCA_025362705.1 Betaproteobacteria bacterium | reverse complement strand
TTCCTGGTCGCACTGCTGATTGGTTTGGCGCTGCTCGCGCCGCTGATGGCGGCACTCTGGTTTGCGCCCGCGCTGGTGTATTTTCAAGACGAATCGCCACTCGCTGCGCTAAGAATCAGTCTCATCGCATGCATCAAGAATTGGTTGCCATTTCTGGTCTACGGCATCCTGATGCTGGTCGTGTTTGTGATCGCGAGCATTCCGTTCATGCTCGGCTTTCTGGTGGCCGGGCCGCTCGCGATCATTTCCGGTTACACCAGCTATCGCGCGGTGTTTACCGAGGCCGTCTGAGTCGCTGTGACGTCCGGCGGCTGGCGTTGTGCTATTGCTTTAATACCGTCTTGAACCAGTCATCAAGCATTTTTTTCTCATACCGAAGCGATTCGTTGGATGAGTAACTGCTGACGTGACCCTGGAGGTAATTCATATCGGCGACGCGCGCCTCGCCACTCTTCACCACCTTGCCCTGCGATTCGATGGAATAGCGCAACTGAATCACCGGCCAGTCTGCACTGCCCCTCAAAACACGAATATCGTTGGTCCCTCGAAACCTAGGCTCGATTCGCCCCGCCAGATCAATATCGAGTATCTCGACTTTCAGATCCTGACCCTGCGGTAACTTGGCACCCAATTTATCGAAGTGCTTTTGCAGGTCTTTCATGACATCTTCCCTGTCCCGGGCCGTAAACGGCATATCTGCATAACTATCCGGCTTCGTGAACGTGACTGTCACTGTGGCGCTTGCGTTGATTGCACTTAACGCCAAGGCCGCTCCTGTTGCAACGAATACGGTACGTAAGACTCGTTTCATGATGGCTCCTTTCAACGAATGTCTGAACCGGATGATGATGTTACTCCGCATTGATTGGATTCACAGCGGGAGGAAAAGTTCTGGCGCCTGCGTGAAGTGAATCCCGGCATCTATGCGCCTCGCGGGGCAAAAAGTTGTGGAAAACCGCGCCAATGCTGGGATAACGTGATACGCGGTTCAATCCAGCGTCTCGCGATAGCGCATCAGCGCAATCGCCGCCACGACCAGCATGAACAACGCGATTGGCCAAAGGTGCGGCCAGATTTCAACGAAGCCATTGCCCTTGAGGAGTATTCCGCGGATCACGTGCAAAAAATGTGTGACCGGCAGCAATTCGCCAATCGCCTGCGCCCAGCCCGGCATGCCGCGAAACGGAAACATGAAGCCGGAAAGCAAAATTGACGGCAGCAGGAAGAAGAACGACATCTGCATCGCCTGCAATTGATTTTTTGCCACCGTCGAAAACGTAAACCCCAGCGCGAGATTGGCCGCGATGAACAGCAACAGAACCGCTGAAAGTAGCGCGAGGCTGCCCACCATCGGCACCGCAAAGAGCAACTTTGCTGCCAGCAAAATAACGCTCACCTGGATGTAGCCGACGATGATGTAGGGCGCGATTTTGCCTATCATCACTTCGATCGGCCGCACCGGCGTGGCGAGCAGATTTTCCATGGTGCCGCGTTCGCGCTCGCGGGTGATGGCGAATGCAGTCATCATCACCATTGTCATCGTGAGAATGGTACCAATCAGGCCGGGCACGATGTTGTAGCGTGAAAGGCCTTCGGGGTTGTAGCGGCGATGTATGCGCAGGTCGATCGGATCCGGCTGCGCCGCCAGATATTGCAGCGGACCGACCAGATCGCGCTGCAACATCAAATGCGGCAGCGCCTGCAATGCTGCTATCGCATTACCGGTGGCGGAAGGATCGGTGGCATCGGCCTCGATCAGCAGACTAGGCCGTTCGCCGCGCACGAGTTTCCGTGCGAAGTCGATTGGAATAGTGACGACGAACTGCACGTCCCCGGTGTCGAGCAATCGATTGGCTTCGGCTTCCGATTCGGCCATCTTGACGACCGTGAAGTATTTGGTATTCTCCATCGCGGCAATCAGGCTGCGCGAATAGACGCTGTTGTCCGCCGAGACGATGGCGATCGGCAAATTTTTCGGGTCCGCATTGATCGCGAAACCAAACATGATGAGTTGTATAACCGGAATGCCGACGATCATGCCGAAGGTCATGCGATCGCGCTTCATCTGAATGAATTCCTTGATCATTACACCAGTCAAACGGGCAAGAGACAGCGAAGGCAGCTTCATTGAAAATTGTCCTCGGCCTTGCTCATCAGATGAATGAACACATCTTCAAGTGCCGTGTCTGCTTCCTCGAGTTGATAGCGCCCGCCGAGATTGAGCGCACGCAAGG
>JANYFH010000004.1 GCA_025362705.1 Betaproteobacteria bacterium | reverse complement strand
ATGGCAACGGCGGAATCATCTTGGGCCAATTTGAAAAAAGACATATGCAGATTCCTTTAGTAGGGGTGGGAAAGAAAACGGGAATTGCCTGACGGAGAGTTCGCCTTGGCAGCGGATTCAACGTACAGGAGCAATCCCGCTCACCCCATTGGATGGAAACGGCGCGCGCCACGTTCCCGAATACTGAGTAGCGATTAAATTACTTTCCGCGAATGGCTGGCAACCGCGCCAGCACGCCATCGACGATGCGATCACAACGCACGCCGTCGAACGCAAAGGCATCTTCGATTGCGAAATCGATCTCGCGCGCAAGCGATTCGCGCAGCATGCCTTTGGCCCGGAAAAAACGCGTGCGTACCGTGGCATCGGGTATTCCCAGTGCCAGCGCCGTTTCTTCAGCCGTCATTTCTTCCACCGCACGCAACATGAACACGGTGCGGAATGCATCCGGCAGTTCGTCGATTTTCTTCTCCAGCAGCCGACGCGTTTCGGCGCGCAGTGCACGGGCTTCCGGCTGTTCGGCAGTGTCTTCTCTCATATCTGGCATCCGTGCCTCGTGGTCGATTGCTGCGTCCGCATTGCGTTCGTGATCGCTTTCCAGATGGATGATCTCCGCAGTACGTTTACGTTTGCGTGATCTGGCGATGGCTTCGTTGATGACGATGCGCGTGAGCCAGGTGGATAACTTCGCATCGCCCCGGAAAGTGTCCATCGCACGGTAGGCCAGCAGGTACGATTCCTGTACCGCGTCCTCTGCCTCGGCGTCGTCCCGGAGAATACTTCGCGCAGTGCGATAAAGCGTCTGGTTATAACGCCGCATGAGAAAGTGAAGCGCATTGGTGTCACCAGTTGCGACCCGTCGTGCAATTTCAACGTCGGATAATTGCTTGTATGTTGTTTCCAGAACTGCCCGAAGCATTGTCGTTTCCATTTTGATTGAAGTGGTTCATCGTATTAGATGCGCGAAATACGCCTGACGTTCCCGCTACTGTAGCCCGGAGAATATGCCTGCGGCATTTGCTGCTTAATTTCCTGAACCACAATATGCGGATCGCCATTTGGCGCGCATTTCCAGCCATTTTTTGCCTGAAAGCCGCGCCAGTGCTTGTGTTTAACTTTTTCGCGTGAATTCGTGGCACACTTCCCACAGAATTAGCGACACGGTGAATCTTTGCCGTCACTGGTAAATAACACAAACCAAAAACTCAGCGTGCATCCTCTCGAACAATATCTCACGCATCTGGCCGCGATCCACAACACCGGTGCCGGCACGCCCGAAACTTCTTTCTATCCGCCGCTGGCGGAATTGCTCAACGCCATCGGCCACACGCTGAAACCAAAAGTGCGTGCAGTCAATCAGCTTGCCAACACCGGTGCCGGTATTCCCGATGGCGGCCTGTTCGCCGAAACCCAATTCAAGAAGCGCGGCGACACTGAACCGCTGGCCGGCCAGATGCCCGAGCGCGGCGTGATCGAAATCAAATCGCCGAAGGAAGAAGTTACCGCAATTGCCGACACGAAACAGGTTTCAAAGTACTGGCAAAAATATCGCCTCGTGCTCGTCACCAACTACCGCGATTTTCTGGTGGTCGGTGAGCGCGATGGCAAACCGGTGACGCTGGAAAGTTATCGTCTTGCAGAAAGCGAAGCCGCGTTCTGGGCGCTGGCCGCACATCCGCGCAAAGCTGCGACTGAGCAGGGCGAACGCATCGCCGATTTTCTAGCCCGTTGCCTGCGCGCGAATGCGCCGCTTTCCGACCCGAAAGATGTCGCTTGGTTTCTCGCCTCGTACGCACGCGACGCGCGCAACCGCATCGAGCAGGCGGACTTACCTGCGCTCGCCAGCATCCGCGCTTCGCTCGAAGAATCGCTCGGACTCAAATTTGAAGGCGAGAAGGGCGAACATTTCTTCCGCTCCACGCTTGTGCAGACTTTGTTCTATGGCGTGTTCGCGGGCTGGGTGCTGTGGCATCGCGACGGCGCAAAAGGCAAATTCGATTGGAAACTGGCAGCGTGGCATTTGCACGTGCCAATGATCAGGGCACTCTACGAACAACTGGCGCAGGCCTCGCAAGTGCGGCGCCTGGGTCTGGAAGAATCGCTTGATCTCGCAGCCGATGTATTGAACCGCATCAACCGCAGCGAATTCTTCAAGCGCTTTGA
>JANYFH010000208.1 GCA_025362705.1 Betaproteobacteria bacterium | reverse complement strand
CTGGAAGTCGTCCAGTCACCTTTGAGCTCCTGTAGCGCCCGTTGTGGATCCAACCGCAGCGATTTCATGACATTTGAGAATTGCGAGAGCATCTCGACGGTCATGACAAACGGTCGCGGTGATTGCCACGCTTCTTTATAGTCGGTCATGCCGGGCGTGACGTTGTGCGCGCGCATGGTCACCCACTGCGCGGCGGCGACGATATCGGAGGCTTTGCTGCGCACTCCCATGATCACACCCGGGTTCTGCTTCTGTGGCATCGCGCTACTGGTATAAGTACTGCCCGTGTCCAGCAGTAACCAGGGCCGTGTCTGGTGATACTGCGTGTGGACATCCCCCATCATCGCACCAACGCGTATCGCCAATGAACTCATGATGTTAGCCGCCTCAATTGGCACATCGTAGGTGATCACCTGGCTGGCGTCGTAAGAGTTGACGACCAACGCGTCAAAACCCAGCAGGTCGGCGAGCCGTTTACGGTTGAGCGGCCAAGCCGAGTTTGCCAGGACGGCGGTTCCCATCGGACTCAGATTGAGCCGCGGGTACAAATCGCGAATGCGCTGACTGTCGCGCGCAAAAGAATCGGCAAATGCAAGCAAATAATGTGCGAATGAAACAGGTTGTGCCTGTACGCCGTTGGTATAAGCAGGAACATAGGTTTCAACGTGTTGTGAGGCGATCTGCAGCAGATCTCGCCTTGTAGCGAGGAGAGCATCTGCGACGTCCAACACCTCATCGCGTAGTCGCATCACGCGCACGCTGGCGAGCATATCCTGGCGGCTGCGTCCGGCGTGGATGAGCGTCGCCTCCGCGCCGGCCTTGTCCGAGATGAGCTTCTCAATTTGCAATACGTCGGTCGGGCGCTTGCCGCCGGGCAGGTCGGCCTGGGCAATCGAATGTGCTACACCATCGGCGATTTGGCGCGACAGTGAAGCCGGCACCACACCTTCCTCGACCGTCATGATGGTGGTCGCCATGTTGATACGACCGAGCCAGTAAAACTGATCATGCGCCTTCGAAGCGGCGCTAGTCGCCTCTTTAAAAGTAATGCCGCGAAGCCGGTCTGCCTCCGCCTGGCATTCTGCGGTTGTCTTGCACGCGGTGTCACGAATATCGGCCGCCAACACTGCTGCGCACTGTAGCCACAAGCACACGGCAACGATTAATTTTTTGTTATTTTGCATATCTCCCTCCGGGCGATTGACTCACCTTTAGATTGTTTCGTTCTCAATTCGGCGAAATCGCCCCAGCAGTCGGCCATGCGCTGTCACCTATACGCTTGAGCTTCATTTCAAAATAACGCACCGGCTCCTTCCCCGGCACGATGTGATCGCCAACCTCATGGAACACGCCGTCTTTGATCACGGCTGTATAGCGAATCGTCATCGGCCCGGCGGGAATTCCCCAGACGTAACCATCGACGCTTGGTTTGATGACGAATTCACCAAAGCGCCCCTGCGCATGCGAACGGAACGCGTAGCTTTTTTTGTCGGGATCGTACGAAATGACGCCGAACGCATTGAAGCCGGTGCGTCCATCAGACTCGTAACTGCGACCTTCGACCACTTTGATCGAGCCATCCAGCAGCGGTCCGATCCGCTCGGTCTGCGTGACATGATGCTTCTCGCCGTTGGGCAGAATGGTCCAAGCCGGCCCACGCCAGACGCCATCCATGCGCGCGAATGCGGCCATCGCGTCGCGTTGCGTAGCGATAAGCGATGCAGGGTCGGCCTGCTGAGCGCGCGCGACGGGGAACGTCGCGGCAATAGGCACAAGTAGAAATGCAAATCTGGAAATGGGCATGTTTGTTCCGATCTGAAAGAGGCTGCACCAAGATTTTGCGACGATTTGCCGACACCGTCCATGTTTTTGCGAGAACGCAAATTCAAGAGTGAGGCTGCGAACTACTATCACTATAGAGACGGCGACTAAACATGTTGAAAAAGTCCAAATCACGTCATTCCCGCGCAGGCGGGAACCCAGTGGCGTAGGTTGCAAAGTCGCTGGATCCCCGCCTGCGCGGGGACGACGATTTCACATATTTAGTCGCCGTCTCAATAGAAAAGATTTGCGGGACCGTTGGAGAATAGGCGTAAGGCTAGTCGAGGACGCCCGACCCATTCACAATGAATTCATCCAAAAAAATCATCGCCATCGTTGGTGGCGGCTTTGCCGGCACCACGCTCGCCCGCGCAATTGATCGGCATCCGCCGCATGACTACCAGCTACTTCTCGTGAGTGAGGAAAGTTACACCACGTTCAGTCCGATGCTGCCGGAGGCGGTGGGTGCTTCCATCTTTCCTGAACAAGTCGTCGCGCCGATACGCCAGATGCTGAGGCATGGGCGCTTCATCATGGGCCGCGTGTCTAAAATCGATCACGCGCAGAAGACTTTCACAGCCGACACACTCGCCGGTCCCCATACCATAGCCTACGAACATCTGGTCATTGCGTTCGGTAACCGTGCGCGCATGGATATGCTCCCCGGCGTGGCCGAGTACGCAGTGCCGCTGAAAACGGTGGGCGATGCGATGCATATCCGCAATCTCGTGCTCCGTCGCGTCGCGCAGATGGAGCTCGAATCCGATCCCGTCGCTCGGAAGCGTCTCGGCCACTTCGTCGTTCTCGGTGGCGGATTTTCGGGCGTGGAAACAGCAGGCGAGCTGGTCGATTGCCTGAAAAGCATTATCCGTTACTATCCCCTGGTCGATCCGGCCGAGCTTAAGGTCACCGTGTTGCAGGCGGCAGACCGATTGCTCGTGGAACTTTCCGAACGGCTGGGCTCATCGGCTCACCGCTCGCTGGCCGCGCGCGGTGTGGACATTCGCCTGAATACCTCTGCCGTGCGTATATCGGACTGCGAAGTGGAGCTTGCCAACGGCGACCAACTCAAGACAGCCACCACGATTTGCACGATCGGAACGCGCCCGAATGCTCTCATCGAAGATATCGGGCTTGCAACGACGAGAGGACGCATCAATGTAAACGCTGACCTTGCCGTTGTCGGCATACCGAATCTGTGGGCCATCGGCGACTGTGCCGCCGTGAAGAATGCTTACGACGGTAAAGACGCTCCGCCCACGGCACAGTTCGCGGTGCGCGAAGCAAAGTGTCTCGCCGGCAATATTCTCGCCGTCATCAATGGAAGCCCCACGAAAGCGTTCCACCATCGTTCACTTGGTGCAATGGCTGCCATCGGTCATCGCAAAGGCGTGGCGGAAGTATTGGGTATTCCGCTGTCGGGATTGCCTGCGTGGCTACTTTGGCGCGCGTATTATCTTTCGCAAATGCCCACCCTGGGTCGCAAGGTGCGCATCTTTGTCGAGTG
>JANYFH010000185.1 GCA_025362705.1 Betaproteobacteria bacterium | reverse complement strand
TGCAACGTACTTTGCCACCGAGCCAAAACCGGGGGAACAATCGGTGATCGGCAGGTCGTTGTCCACCGTTTTAGGCACATGCACGGCGACGAGTGGATAGCCCATCGATTCACTCAGTTGCGAAATTTTCAGGCAGGTGTCAGCTGAATCACCGCCACCGTTATAGAAAAAGTAGCCGATGTTATGCGCCTTGAAAACCTCGATCAGCCGCTCGTACTCGCGGCGATTGGTCTCGAGGCTTTTCAGTTTGTAGCGGCACGAACCGAATGCGCCAGCGGGCGTGTAACCGAGCGCCTTGATGTTGGCGAGCGGCTCTTTGCTGGTATCGATCAGATCTTCGGTGAGCGCGCCAATGATGCCGTTGCGGCCAGCATAGACCTTGCCAATTTTTTTCGGATATTTCCGCGCGGTTTCGATCACGCCTTGTGCGGAGACATTGATGACAGCAGTAACACCCCCGGATTGGGCATAGAAGGCATTGCGTGGAGGGACAGAATTCATGGGGAAGAATTTCGGTGGTTGTTGAAATTTGGCTTGAATGTGTTGCTTGCTCCGCGGCATTTACGCCCCCTTTTCCAAAGGGGGAAGAACTACGGCACAAGCGCTACGAAAATCTTGTCGCGAATTTCTTCGACCTTGCCCACGCCGGCGATGCGCACGTATCGCGGTGCGCCGGCCACACCGGAGGCCGCCCAATCGCCGTAGTATCTGATCAGCGGCTTGGTTTGTTGATGGTATACGGCAAGACGATTCTTGACCGTTTCTTCCTTGTCGTCATCACGCTGGATCAGAGCTTCGCCCGTAACGTCATCTTTCCCGGCAACTTTGGGCGGATTGAATTTGACATGATAGGTGCGACCGGAACCGGGATGGGTGCGGCGCCCTGACATGCGCTCAACAATTTCACTGTCGTCAACGGCGATTTCAACCACCACATCGATCTCTACACCGGCTGACTTCATCGCGTCGGCTTGGGGAATGGTGCGGGGGAAACCATCGAACAGAAAGCCTTTCGCGCAATCGTTCTCCTTGATGCGCTCTTTGACGAGACCGATGATGATCTCGTCTGACACCAATGCACCGGAATCCATCACCTTTTTTGCGGCCATTCCCATCGGAGATCCTGCCTTCACGGCAGCACGCAACATGTCGCCCGTCGAGATTTGCGGGATGCCGAATTTCTCTTTGATGAAAGTGGCTTGTGTGCCCTTGCCTGCACCCGGGCCACCTAGCAAAATGAGCCGCATGTCTTCTCCCCGTCGTTGTTATTTTGAATATCTCATTTTAACGGGATTTGACAAACATGCCCCGCACCCGCTCCAGATCTTCGGGTGTATCGACGCCGGGCGCCAGTGCGCCGCCCCAGATGTGTACCGCGATGGAATAGCCGTGATACATCGCGCGCAATTGCTCAAGTGCTTCAAACTGTTCGGTCGGCGCGGGCGCCAACGCTGCATAACATTTCAGGAACGACGCGCGATAAGCGTAAATGCCAATGTGACGCAGCGCCGAAAAATCTTTGGGCAATGCTGACCTGGATTGCGCAAACGCGTCGCGCGCGTAGGGAATCGGCGCACGGCTGAAATAGTGGGCATTGCCTTTGGCATCGCACACCACTTTCACCACGTTTGGATTAAAAAATTCCGCTGCATCGGTAATGACGTGTGCGGCGGTAGCGATTGCAGCAGCGGAATTTGTGGCCAGCGTTTCGGCGACTTTTGCGATCAATTCGGGATCGATAAGCGGTTCGTCTCCTTGCACATTCACGACGATGGCGTCGTCAGCTAAATTGAGCTGTGCAACTACTTCAGCAATACGGTCGGTACCTTGCGCATGATCAGCGCGGGTCATGACTGCAAAATGTCCATGCTGCCGGGCCGCAGCCATCACATCAATGTGATCAGTGGCAATCACGACCCGCAGTGCGCCGGACATTTTTGCCTGATCGGCGACACGAACCACCATTGGTTTGCCAGCAATATCGGCGAGCGGCTTTCCCGGCAAACGGGTGGAGGCGAAGCGGGCGGGAATGACGGCGATGAATTCCATCGTCAGCGAATTTCTTCTCCTTTCAGTTCGCGCGCCTCATCGGCCAGCATCACCGGGATCCCGTCGCGGATCGGGTAAGCCAATCGCGCCGAATATGAGATAAGTTCGGTTTTGTCGGCAGACATTGTCAGTGGCCCTTTGGTCACCGGGCAAACGAGAATTTCAAGAAGCTTCGGATCGAGTGACATGGTCATGCCTTTCTGGCGGAGAGTTTGTTCATGATGAAATCGTTAAATTCATTCGGCAGCACCGCATCAACGCGCATGAACCACATGCGCTCATCCGCAAACGAGCCACATTTTAACGCGTCCTTTTCGGTCATCAAAAAAATCCCGGCTTCCGTTCTCGAGAAGTCCGACTTGCGATACTCGTGGTGATCAGGAAACGGTTGCGTAGTGGTCGGGTTAAGGCCGAGACTCGCAAGGTGGGAGAAGAATCGCTGTGGATGCCCGATCCCCGCCAGTGCGTGGATGCTCTTTCCCTGAAATGCGATGAGCGCATCGCTGACCCCAAGGCTGCGATTCGTTTTCAGATTTACAAATCGTTCATTCGCGAGCGTCATGTCGAACGTAGATGTAGAAATGGGAAAGCGCGGCACAGCGCCAGCACCAACGCGGGTACGATTGACCACGATGGCATCGACCGAATTCAATCGCGACGCAGGTTCGCGCAACGGCCCCGCAGGCAAAAGCCCGCCATTGCCAAAACCGCGTTCACCGTCGACAACGCAGATTTCAATTTCGCGTCGCAATGCATAGTGTTGCAAGCCGTCATCGCTGATTACGACGTCAACTTCGGCGTGATTACGCAAAAGCGTTTTTGCCGCCTCAACGCGGTTGACCGCCGCATATACAGGAACACTGGAACGACTCGCAAGCAAGGTCGCTTCATCACTCACCACTGTGCCCAGCATATTCGCGGGCACAACATGAATAACATCCATCGTTTCTTCATTTGAGCGACGGTGATATCCGCGCGTCACGATGCCGCAATGCATGCCGTGTTTAGTGAGCGCATCCACCAAGGCCAGCACCAGCGGCGTTTTGCCGGTGCCGCCGACGCTGATGTTGCCAACGATGATGACGGGCACACCAACAGAATATGATTTCAGCAGGCCCGCGCGAAATGCGCCACGACGAAACCACACCAACAGCCCGAACAGCCACGATATCGGTCGCAGAAATAATTGCCAGAGGCTGTTACGTTGCCACTCGCTGGTGAGCCACGCTTCCATCGTGGTGACTGGCGAGCCTACTTGCCGGCGGCTTTTGCCTGGGTCGTAAACGAGATTTTGGTGAACCCGACCAGGCGTGCGGCTTCCATGACATTCACCACGGCCTGATGCGTTGCCCCGGCATCCGCACCGATAGCGACGACGGGATCCTTCATACCGCCCGCTGCTGCTGCATCACGCAGCAAATTGGAAAATGCTTCGACGCCGTTGAACACGACTGGCGAATTATTGATCGCATACTTGCCGCTGTTATCGACACCGATATTGATCACCTGCGGGCGGTCCGGTGCCTTTTCAGCGCTTGCTTCAGGCAGGTTGATTTGCAGTTCGGCATATTTTGAGTATGTGGTGGTCACCATCAAAAAGATAAGAATAACGAGCAACACATCGATCAGCGGAATGAAGTTGATCTCAGGCTCTTCGCGCTTTCTGCCCTTCCTGAAATTCACGCGCGATCCCCGTGCAATGTTTCAACCAGACGAATACCCTGCTGCTCCATGTCGATCACCATCACATCGACCTTGCTGCGAAAATGTCGGTAGAAAATCAACGAGGGGATGGCTACTGCGATACCGCCGGCAGTGTTGTAGAGCGCCACAGAAATGCCATGCGCCAGCTGCGCAGGATTGGCACCCTGACTGCCGGATGCACCGAATATATCGATCATGCCAATGACGGTACCGAACAAGCCCAGTAAAGGCGAAACGGTGGCGATGGTGCCCAGACCATTCAGGAAACGCTCCATTTCGACCATCACCGCGCGGCCGGCTTCCTCCATCGATTCCTTCATGACTTCACGCGAGCTTTTCACGTTGGCAATTCCTGCCGCAAAGACACGCCCCAACAGGGAATTGTCGTTCAGCTTGGTCACAAGCTCAGGCGTAGGCCCTGCCGCGCGAAAAGCTTGCACGGTGTCCTGGAACAAGGAAGTTGGCAGCACTGCACTGCGCCGCAACGTCCAGAAACGTTCACCAATGATGGCCAAGCAAATGACAGAACACAACACGATGAACCAGATTGGCCAACCTGCGGCCTGGATGATTGATAGCAAGCGAAACTCCCTGATTTACGTTGATGGTGAGCCTTCACCAAATGCACGGCTGTTACCCGGAATGTGCCCGCACTTTAGCCTAAAGCTTGCGGGTTTCACAACTGGCCGTTGCAGTCTACACCACCAAAAACACGGGTGCATGGAAGCGGCATTTGCGTATTCGGACAGCAACAACCGGCTGTTGTTCACGCGCCGGGCAACGTGAGATGCCAATATTCTTGAACACTACCCGCGATATGCAGTGTGATCGGCAATATTTTGATCGGCCTGACGCCCAATACTGGCGCGGTGTTCAGGCAAAAGCCCGCGCCGGTAAAGGGCTTGGCATACGTTTCAAAATTTCATCCACAAAGCTTGTGGATAACTCTGTGAGTTCGCGCCAATGAACGACGCTAAGTCATGAAACTGTAACGATTTTTCTCTCATGCTCAAAAAATGAACGTTGATAACACCAATTATTTTCAATGACTTACACGCGCTCTGCCCGTGCTGCACACGGCGAAAAACCGCCTGAATTCGCGCTTTACCCGCATACGTCGCATCCACGCGCTGGGCGGTGGTAGCATCGCGCCATGCCCGCCGACCAACCCAGGCAATCCCCGTTCGATTTTGACGGCGAAAGCGCCCCGCTAACACCACCGCCAGCACCGAGACGCGCTGACGCGACACCTATTTCGGTCACAGAGCTCAATCGCCGCGCACGCAATCTCATCGAGGCAAAGTTCGAATTGCTCTGGGTTACCGGCGAACTTTCCAATGTAACGCGGGCTGCCAGCGGCCATTGGTATTTCGTGTTGAAAGACGATGAGGCGCAGGTGCGGTGCGTGATGTTTCGCAACCGTGCCCAGGCACTCGCTTTCAAACCGGAAAACGGCATGCAGGTTGATATACGCGCGCTGCCTTCCCTTTACGAGGCGCGTGGCGAATTCCAGCTCGGCGTCGAAGCAATGCGGCGCGCCGGGCTCGGTGCCTTGTATGAAGCGTATGAACGCCTGAAAGCCAAACTTGGTGACGAGGGTTTGTTCGATGAAGTGCGCAAACGTCCGTTGCCGACTTTTCCGCTTGCGGTAGGAATTGTCACGTCGTTACAAGCGGCGGCACTGCAGGACGTACTCACGACGCTCAAGCGCCGCTCGCCGATGATCGAAATAATTCTGTACCCGACTACCGTGCAAGGCGCCAACGCCGCCCAGGAAATTGCGGCGGCTATTGACACTGCCCGTGTGCGTTGCGAGGTGAATGTACTCATTGTTTGCCGCGGTGGCGGCAGCATCGAAGATTTATGGTCATTCAATGCCGAGGTGGTAGCGCGTGCCATCGTGCGCTTCCAGGATGATGCAATGATCCCGGTGGTGTCCGGTGTCGGTCACGAAACTGACTTCACCATTTGCGATTTTGTCGCCGACCAGCGGGCACCCACACCAACAGCAGCGGCAGAAATGATTTCTCCGGATACCGAACAACTGCGCGCCAATGTAAGGGCCAAGCGTTCAAGTTTCGCGCGCGCGCTACGCCGCACGCTTGACACCGCGTATCAGCGAGTGGATCGCGCGCAGCGCGGCCTGTTGCCGCCGCAGGATCGACTGGACCGCGAACGTGATCGCCTGACACGGATAGCGACATCGTTACGTCTTGCGGTGGTTGCCCGTATCGATCTGGCCACATTTGAAAGCGCCTTGCTCAGGCAGCGAATGGCAACGCAGCGACCCGATTTGATACAACGCCAGACAGCGCTGCACCAGCGCCGGACGGAACTGGCACAATCAGCCAGACGCGCATTTCTTGCCCGTGCAGCAAGTGTGCAGGGGTTCGCGCAGGCCTTGCAACTGCTGGCGCCCGAGCGCGTGCTGGAACGCGGCTACAGCATTGTCGAATATGACGGCGCGATTCTTCGTGACAGCGCCAAGGTAAAGTCGGGCGACACCATCGCGGTAAGGATGGCGCGAGGTCAACTTTCGGCAGAAGTAAAATCAACCGCCAAAATCGTCCCGCTTGCCAGCAGTGACGGGTAAGCGTAAATTTACCCGTCCGATCAACAAGAATATTCAGAGGACACAATGGCAAAGAAAACAAAAGACGATGGCTCCCTTTACAAAGTCATCGAACTCGTCGGTACCAGCAGCGTTTCCTGGGCTGATGCCGCGAAGAATGCGGTCAAGTCGGCTTCCAAAACATTGCGCGATGTGCGCGTGGCGGAAGTATCGAAGCTCGATGTCAAAGTCGGCAAGGATGGCGCGATGACGTTTCGCGCAAAAATGAAGCTCTCGTTCAAATATCAAGGTTAATCGCATGGCCCGCATTCCGGCTCATTTGATAAATGAGCCGGAAGCGCCGCGAAATCACACCGGACGCAGAAACTCTTCTACGCGTTCTATAACAACTTCCTGCAGGTCAACCCGCAGGCAATCCAATGGCTCCACATTCGGCATTGATCTGAGCCAGGTGAGTTGCCGTTTGGCGAGTTGCCGCGTGGCGGCAATACCTTTTTTGCGCAGCGTTGCCTGGTCCGTTGTTCCTTCCAGGAATTCCCAGCTCTGGCGGTAGCCCACGCAGCGCATCGATGGCATTTCTGCGCTTAAGGCGTAGCGCATGCGCAGGGATCGGACTTCTTCGATCAGTCCCGCCGCCAGCATCGCGTCGAAACGCGCGGCGATACGATCATGCAACACTGAGCGTTGCGCCGCGACCAAACCGATCTGGAGTGCATCGCAGGGAAATTCGCTGGCCGCGGTTGCGCGCGTTTGCAGTGCCGAAATTGGCGAGCCCGTCAACTCGAACACTTCCAGCGCACGCTGGATGCGTTGGACATCGGTTGGCTGTAAGCGCGCCGCAGTCAGCGGATCGATTCGGGCAAGTTCGGCGTGCATGGCCGGCCAGCCTACTTCTCCTCCTCGCGCAGCGAGTGTCGCGCGCACGCCGGTGTTGGCCTCGGGCAATTTGGACAAGCCTTCGAGCAGCGCCTTCACGTACAACATGGTGCCGCCGACAAGTAGCGGCGTTTTTCCGCGTGCCATAATTTGTGCCATCGCCTGCAATGCATCGGCGCGAAACCGCGCAGCCGAATAAGCGTCTGTCGGATCGATCAAGTCGATCAGGTGGTGCGGGTATTTTCGCAATGTTTCCACGTCCGGCTTCGCAGTGCCGATATTCATGTCGCGATACACCAGTGCCGAATCGACACTGATAATCTCGACTGGAAATCGATCTGCCAAATGCATCGCCAGCGCCGTTTTTCCCGATGCGGTCGGGCCGAGGAGAAAGATTGCTTTCGGCTTTGGCATTGAAGTCTGCGGCATGACTCAGCGCCCGCGCATGAACAGCTTGTCGAGGTCTCCAATGGCGAACTGGTACCACGTCGGTCTGCCGTGATTGCACTGGCCGGCGCGTTCGGTTTCTTCCATTTGCCGCAGCAGCGCATTCATTTCCGGCAAAGTCAGCATGCGATTGGCGCGCACCGCACCGTGGCAGGCCATGGTGCCGAGAATTTCATCGCGCTGCTCGGTGAGCGCACGCGAAGCGCCGTGTTCGGCGAGGTCATCCAGCAATTCGCGCAGCATCGCGGGTGCATCGAGGCTCTGCAGCATCGCAGGCACCGCGCGAATTACAATTTCGCGTGCAGACAAAGTGCCAAGATCAAAGCCGAGACGCACAAAGAACGCCTGGTTTTCCGCCACGAGCTCAATATCGCGCTCACCTAGCGCCACTGAAATCGGCGCAAGCAGGGGCTGCGAAGCAAGCTGATTCAAATCGAGCGCCGCCTTCAATTTCTCGTAGACGATGCGTTCGTGCGCCGCGTGCATATCGACCAGCACGAGGCCATTCGCGTTTTGGGCGAGCACATAAATGCCGTGCAATTGCGCCAGTGCAAAGCCTAGTGGCGGGATATCGGGGGAATGATGAAACTCCTTATTTGGTGCGATGTTTGGCGTATTTTCGGCCTGCAAGCCAAGCGAAATGCGGGGTTCGCCCGTTTTGTGCTCGGCGGATGCGCCATGAAGCGCCTCGTAAAATGCATGCGGCTCGCGCACGGTCATGTTGCCAAATGAACCTTGCTGCACAGGTCTGAACGTTTGACCGTGCGCCCGATTCGCCTCTGTTGTGGCACTCATCGCACGAGGGCCGTTGCCGCTAATCCACGCCTGCGGGTTAGCGCTTGGCGGTGCGTCACCAGACGCAGGCCGCGCCAGCGCTTTTTGCAAGGCATGGAAAACAAACTGATGAACACCACGCGAATCCCGAAAGCGCACTTCCGATTTCGCCGGATGCACATTCACATCGACCATCGACGGATCAACCGACAAAAACAAGACGTACGCGGGATGACGATGGCCGTGCAAAATATCGGCATAGGCACTGCGAACCGCATGGGTGAGCAATTTGTCGCGCACAAAACGACCATTGACGAACAAATACTGCTGGTCGCGCCCGGCGCGGGAATATCGTGGCAGCGCAACGCTCCCACTCAAACTGAATGCCGGATGCGGCTCATCAATCGTCAAACTTGCCTCGCCAAATGCTTCACCGAGAATCGTCGCGATGCGGGTACCAGAATCGCCCATCTGGTGCTGCCAGACGCGACGTCCGTTGTGCGTGAGCGAGATCGCCACATGCGGCGCCGCCATGGCGATTCTGAGTGCAGCATCTTCACAATGGCCAAACTCGGTAGCCTCGGTTTTCAGAAATTTCCGGCGCGCGGGGGTATTGAAAAACAGATCTTCGGCAGTCACCACCGTACCCGATTCAAGCGCTGCCGGCTCCACCGGCGAGAGTACACCGCCGACGGCTTCGATCCGGTTTGCGTGCTTCGCCTCGGGCTGGCGAGAAGCAATGATCAGCCGGGAAATCGCGGCGAGGCTGGCCAGCGCTTCGCCACGAAAGCCGAGACTCGCAACCCGTTCAAGGTCGTCAAGCGAGGCGATCTTGCTGGTCGCGTGACGCGCCAACGCCAGCGGCAGGTCTCCCGCCGACATACCAACACCATCATCGACCACTTTGAGACGTTTGATGCCACCCTGGATCAACTCTATATCGATAGTGGTGGCACCGGCGTCAAGACTATTTTCCAGAAGCTCCTTGAGCGCTGCTGCCGGACGTTCCACGACCTCGCCAGCGGCGATCTGGTTGATCAATAGCTCGGGCAGTATCCTGATTGAGGGATGTTCGGGCACGGTGCGATTGTCTGGGTCAGGATTGTTTTGCATCTTTGACCGGTATTCTACCGTGAGGTGTCTCGCGCAAAGTCGTGCAAGGGGATGCTTCCACTCCCGGGCTTGCCCCACATGCGACAATAGCCAGGAATCGTAAAAAACTACCCAAATGGCTTGACGAAAACCGTGACTACGTTTATGGTTATCGAAGAAAAACAAATAGTTAGAGAACTTTTAAAGAAAATTTCTCAGTTAGGAAATTGTCAATCATTGGCGGCGCGTCACGAGCGTCGCTTTTAGAACGGAAAATCAGCACGTGATACCGGTCGACCAGACGATGGCAGAGCAGGATCAGTCCAAGGATTTTTCGCTTGCGGCTCCGGTCGCCTCGGATGATCGTGCATTTGTCGCCAAGCACATATTTTCCGAACAGGTTCGGCTGCTATACCGTTTCTCGCTGGCGGGATACCTTGCTGAATTAGTGGTTACCTTCCTGCTCGGTGCGTTGTTGTGGAATGAACTCGGCCAGCGCCCCGAATTGTTTGCCTGGTTCTTCGCCGCGTTCGTGTTGATGATCGCGCGATACGCCCTCTACAAACTTTTTATCCGTGCCAATCCGCCGCACGCCGCGTTAAGAAAATGGGAGACCGCTTTTCTCGTCGGCAGCTTGCTGCTGGCCCTGCTATGGGGCTTGATGGGCTCAGCATTGCTGCCCAAGGCCGGTCCTATCCAGATGCCGGTCATGATGCTAGTTGCGCTATTGACCACCGGTGCCATGACGTACTATGCGCCGCACCGAACGCTGTATTTTTATTACGCGCTGCTGTCGCTGCTGCCCATGGGGGTGATGACGTTCGGCTTCGGCGATCGCATGGGTTCCATGCTCGCGGCAGCGATCATCGTGCTGGCCGGGGGCGTTGTCGCCGTCCATAGCAAACTGCACAAAGCACTGCTGGATTCTCTCACCGCGCGATTTGATAACCTGCTGATTGCGATGCGTCTCAAAGAAGAAAAAATTCGCGTCGAGCGGGCGAACCTCGCACTCGGGGAGGAAATGGGCGAGCGCCGCAAGGCCGAGCGTTCCGAGTTGCTCGCACTGCAACGTCTGCGGCTGCACCTCGAGCGTACGCCACTGGGCGTCATTGAATGGGATATGGAGTTCCGCATTTCCACCTGGAATCCGTCGGCAGAAGGCATCTTCGGCTACGCCGCCGGTGAGGTGATCGGCGAGTCTGGTTACCTGCTGGCAGAAGGTACCGAAGACAGCGAACGTCTGGCAACGATGTGGCTGGAACTGACCCAGACCCATGCGCAAGGATCAACACGCGCCACACTAGCCAACAGGGTCAAGCGCGGCGAGATCATCCACACCGAGTGGTACAACACGCCGCTGGTCGATAACAATGGCAAGATGATCGGCGTGGCTTCTCTGGTGCAAGACATCACCGAGCGTCTCAATACCGAGCGCACCATTCATTACATGGCACACCACGACACGCTCACGGGCTTGCCAAACCGGCGACTGATGCAGGACCGCTTGAATCAGGCCATTTTACAGGCGCGTCGACAACAAAAACACGTTGCCCTGCTTTTCATTGACCTGGATCGGTTCAAGCTTGTCAACGACACGCTCGGACATGAAACCGGTGATTTTGTGCTGCGTGATATCGCAAAAAGACTCAACGCAGCAGTGCGCGAGGGCGATACGGTTTCACGCGAAGGTGGTGACGAATTCCTCATTATCCTGCCGGAACTGGACAAACCGGAATTCGCACAGTCTGTCGCCACCAAGATTCTCAACGAGTTGGCCAAACCGATCGAAGTGTCGGGCCACGAACTCACGGTGACCGCATCCATCGGCATCTCGCATTACCCGAACGATGCAACCGACGCGCAGCAGCTCCTGAAGCACGCAGATTCGGCGATGTATCAGGCGAAAGACGCAGGCCGCAACACGGCACGTTTTTTCACCAGTGACCTTAATTTCCTGCTGTCGAAACGCCTTGAGGTCGAATCGCGATTGCGGCGCGGGATTGAACGCAATGAATTCTTCCTGCGCTACCAGCC
This sequence comes from Betaproteobacteria bacterium, assembly GCA_025362705.1. Taxonomy (GTDB): domain Bacteria; phylum Pseudomonadota; class Gammaproteobacteria; order Burkholderiales; family Usitatibacteraceae; genus UKL13-2. Next base: position 14,292 of record JANYFH010000185.1, on the reverse strand, counting down.
ACAGGTGGATGTGTTGAGCGGTCGTATCGTCGGAGTTGAAGCGCTGTTGCGATGGAACGATCCGCAAAACGGTGAAATTTTCCCGAAAGATTTCATCTCCATCGCCGAAGAATTGGGCCTCATTGTTCCGCTCGGTGAATGGGTATTCCGCGCAGCCTGCCAGCAGATCAAAGCGTGGGATCACGAAGGCTATCGTGATGTTGTGGTTTCGGTAAACCTTTCGCCGCGCCAGTTTGTTTCACGAAAATTGTTGCCGTCGATGAAACTGGCGCTGATGGAAACCGGCATCGATCCTACGCGCATCGATCTGGAAATCACCGAATCAATCGCGATGCGTAATCTTGAACAGACTATTGAAATTCTTGCCGAACTGCGGCGTATCGGTGCTTCGATTTCCATCGACGATTTCGGTGTGGGCTATTCGTCGCTCGGTCAGTTGCGCCGCCTTCCGGCACAAACGCTGAAGATCGACGCCAGCTTCATTTCACAAATACCGGATGACGCGAACAGTTGCTCGATTACTGAAGCCATTATCGCGATGGCCAAGCGCCTCAAATTGCGTACCGTGGCCGAAGGTGTGGAAACCCAGGCGCAGCTCGAATTCCTGCGTGCAAACGGCTGCGACACCTATCAGGGTTACCTGTTTGCCAAGCCCTTAACCGCGATCGAGGTAACAACGCTGTTCAAAACGCAGAGAGTGGCTGCTTAAGCTGGTGTGCCGTGTGCGATGCACCTACGCGCGTGCGAGTGGTGGATTCTTCGCGAAGTAGCGCCTGATGCCGTCGGCAATCGCGCCTGCCATCTTGTTCTGGTAATCGGCGTCGCGCAATTTTTTTTCCTCATCTGGATTCGAGATGAACGCCGTCTCAACCAGAATGGAGGGGATGTCGGGAGCTTTCAATACGGCAAAGCCAGCCTGTTCAACGCTGGCCTTGTGCAGACGATTGACCTCACCCAGCTCCGATAGCACCAGTTTGCCGAGTTTCAGGCTGTCGTTGATCTGCGCAGTCTGCGAGAGATCGAGCAGCGTACGCGCAAGAAATCCGTCTTTCAGACTCAGGTTCACGCCACCAATCAGATCGGCTTCGTTTTCGCGATTCGCCAGCCACTTCGCGGCGGTTGATGTCGCACCGCGCTCGGACAATGCAAACACCGATGATCCGTTCGCATCAGGGTGGATGAACGCATCGGCATGCAGGCTCACAAATAAATCGGCCCGCAAACGACGCGCGCGTTGTACGCGCTGCTCCAGCGGCACAAAAAAATCTGCATCGCGGGTAAGCGCAATGCGATAGCTCGCATCGTCATGCAGCTTGCCCTTGAGCAGCTTGGCGATGACGAGCACGATGTCTTTTTCACGCGTTCCACGCCGCCCGATGGCGCCCGGGTCTTCGCCGCCATGGCCAGGATCCAGTACGACGACAATTGGTCGCGGTGGTTTCCGTGCACTCGCAATCAAAGGCGGGCTATTTAATTTCGTCGATGGCGCTTTATCAATACCCGAATCGCCCGCACCGATGGAACTTCTCACCGGAGCGGGCGCTGTCGAGTCCGCCAATTTATTGTTCTTCTCTGGCGGTAGTGCAAGGCCGTCTTTGCGCGGCTTGGAGGCAGAAATGGTTGGATCGTCGGCGGACACAAGTTCCGGAGTGGCGTCTTTCATTTGGCCGCCTTTGCCGAAAGCGGCAACATCATCGTTGAGCAGCGCCAGCATCGGATCGCTCGGCCTGGCCGGATAGATATCAAGCATCAATCGATGGCCAAATTCGCCCACAGGCGGGACCGCGAACACCTGCGGTTTCACCTCGGTGCGCAGATCCAGCACCACGCGGATTACGTTGGTGCGATTGATGCCAACCCGTACAGACTGGATGTAAGGATCGTTCGCGCCGACTTTGGCGGCGAGCTCTTTCAAAGCCGGGCCCAGCTCGATATTTTCAATATCGATGACCAGCCGTTCCGGGTCTTTGACAAAAAAATGCTGTACCTTGAGTGCAACGGGCGACTCGAACGTGACGCGCGTGTATTCGTTGGCGGGCCAGACACGGGCAGAAGAAACTTTAGTGGCAGCGTCGGCATCGCGCGCCAGCAACGGAGACAGAATTAACGGTAGCGAGAGAAACGCCCTGCGCGAGAATTTTTCGCCGCGCTCAACCGTTACGCTGTAGTTGCGCCCGGCGAAGGTGGGGGATTGTTCACCAACATCGCCAGTATCGACTGACCCCGCAGCGACATTGCCGCAATGTTCGCTTCCCGAGTGTCGATTGGCGTCGATTTCAATGTGATTTTGAGATCCGGCAGAGGCAACAATTCTCCGGCCTTCTCCGGCCACTCCACCAGACAAATGTTCGTCTCGTTGAAGAGATCTCGAAATCCGGCTTCCTGCCATTCTTCGGGCTCACTGAATCTATAAAAATCAAAGTGATACAAGTTTAACTTAGAAACTACATAAAGTTCAACAAGGGTGTAAGTCGGGCTTTTTACGCGTCCCGCATAACCCAGGCCGCGAAGCAAACCGCGGGAGAGCGTAGTCTTGCCCGCACCCAAATCGCCGGAGAGGTAAATCAGTGCGCCGGGCTCAGGTTGGCCTTGCAACGCGCTCGCAAGCGCGCGGCCTAACGTCAGCGTCGCCTCCTCATTCGGTAGCTGCAAAACGCGGGAAGCAATCACGCTGGAATTATCCGGGCTAAACTCAAGCGATGACGCCAACCAGCATCGACTACGCACAGCTCGCGACAACGATAAAAACCTGGGGTCGGGATCTGGGCTTTCAGGAGGTCGGCATCAGTGATACCGAACTCACGCTCGAGGAAAACTATGTTCAACAGTGGCTGGGATTTGGCTATCACGGTGACATGGATTATATGGTTCGCCACGGTACCGCGCGCACCCGGCCTGGCGAACTGGTGCCGGGCACGATGCGGGTGATTTCAGCACGGCTCAATTACCAGCCACCCGCTGCACGCGATAGTTGGATGACGATGGAAGATCCGGACGCCGCATTTATTTCGCGCTATGCACTGGGGCGCGACTACCACAAAGTGTTACGCGCCAAACTGCAAATACTGGCGACCAACATTGAGGAGCGCATCGGGAAGTTTCAGTATCGCGTATTCACCGATTCGGCACCAGTGATGGAAGTCGCGCTCGCACGCAAGGCCGGTCTCGGCTGGCGTGGCAAGCACACTTTGTTGCTTACACGCGAAGCGGGCTCATGGTTTTTTCTTGGCGAGCTTTATACCAACCTTCCTTTGCCGATCGATGCTGCGGTGACCGAGCATTGCGGCACCTGTACCAAGTGCATCGACATCTGCCCGACCAAGGCCATCATTGCGCCTTACCAACTGGACGCGCGGCGCTGCATCTCTTATCTCACAATCGAACACAAGGGCGCGATTCCACTGGAACTACGGCCGCTCATGGGCAATCGCATCTACGGCTGTGACGACTGCCAGCTAATTTGTCCATGGAACAAGTTCGCCGGCGCAACCGGCGAGAGCGATTTTGCGGTTCGCAACGGGCTCGACGATGTAACGCTGGTGGAACTGTTCCTGTGGAGCGCGGAAGATTTCAATCAGCGTCTTGAAGGGTCACCGATTCGCCGCATTGGACACGAGCGCTGGCTGCGCAATATTGCGGTGGCGATGGGAAACGCATTAGCGGGTGCGAAAGGGAAGATAACGGCTACGCCCATGATCGCGGCGCTGGAAGCACGTAAAGATCACCCTTCTGCACTGGTACGCGAACACGTTGCGTGGGCACTGTCGTTGGCGCCCGCCGACTGCAAAAACTAAGAACCCTGCACCGGCACTCTCCGCGTTGGCGTCGTCACCCAGATCACCTGTGTATTGTTGCCGCGCGCCCAACGCTCCACCAATTGAATTTTCTGTTGATCGGTGACTTCAACATAGCCTGGATCGCTGGGCCAAGTTGCGCATCCGCCGAGTGCGATAACAACACTGGCCAGGATAAAAAATATCATCGTCTTTTTCATCAAACCCTCCACCGCAAAATGCAAGAGTGGGACACAACGAAATCAGGCTACACCTCGTGTTGGGTTGACGCAAGCATTGGGCAAAACTATCTGCGGCTAAACAAACGTTTTTTTCCCGTCGCGATAGCGTCGCGACGCCTTCGGGTTTTCCAGCGCTTCAAGTAGCGCGGCGTGTAACTCGTAGCGGTTCGCATCGCGACCGGATTCCTCGATGCCTTTTGCATAACCCAGCACCACCGCATTGCCCGCGATGCGAAGGGTGTCGTCTTCGAGTGGCCCAGTGAGCGGCTCGGTCGGATGTTCAAATGCACCGCGACAGGTATCAACCGAGAGCGAGTAGTACTTGCGGCAAGCTGCAGGCCGGGCCTCATAGACACTGCATGCGCCGTTTACCAGCAGCGCGCAGGCAATGCCCGCCTGCGTGTGTTGCAAGGGCGCGAACGGCGCAATACGTGCGCGGTTCGCAACCAGGCGACTCTTCACATCTGCCTGCTCTGCCGCTGTCATGCGCGTGCGAACGTGCTCAGCCAATACGAACGCTTCATACGGTCGAATTTCTACGCGCTGATGGCAGCAATAACTGCAGCCGAGTTCACACGCGAGCGCAAGCTTTGCCGCTGCAATCACATTTCCCTGCTCGCGCTCGAGCCGTGAATACATGCGCACCACCTGTGCGCGCACCGCATCAGCGTCACGCGCGACGCTGCCGCGCGCGTCGGCGCGTTCGCGTTCGAACGCCGCTTGCGAATCAGCCGATACGGTTTCAGTCACGCTTGGCGCGACGCTTGTGGTGATTTAGACACCGACGATCAACTTGTTGACGCGCTTCACAAACGTCGCCGGATCTTCCAACTGTCCGCCTTCGGCCAGCAGCGCCTGGTCAAACAATACCTGCGACATTTCTGTGAACGCCTCGCCCTCGACAAGTTGCAACTTCGCAATCAACGCGTGCTCGGGATTGATTTCCAAAATCGGTTGCGACGCATTCACTTTCTGCCCGGCGGCTTTGAGCATGCGCTCAAGATTGCCGGAGAGTTCGTTCTCATCAACGACCAGACACGCTGGCGAATCAGTCAAACGGTGCGTGACGCGCACTTCCTTGACCTTGTCGCCCAGTGCGGTTTTGATTTTCTCGACCAGCGGTTTGAATTCATCAGCGACTTTTTCCTGCGCTTTTTTCTCGCCTTCATCTGCCAGCGCACCCAAATCCAGATCGCCCTTCGCCACTGACTGCAGTTTCTTGCCATCGAATTCTTCGAACTGACCAAGCCACCATTCATCGACGTTTTCAGTAAGCAGCAGCACCTCGATGCCCTTCTTCTTGAAGACTTCCAGATGCGGGCTATTTTTTGCCGCGGCAAAGCTGTCCGCGGTGACGTAGTAAATTTTTTCCTGGCCAGCCTTCATGCGCGAAACGTAATCAGTGAACGAAACGGTTTGCGCATCATCCGCATTGTGGGTGGATGCAAAGCGCATGAGTTTGCCAAGTTTTTCCTTGTTGGCAAAATCCTCGCCGAGGCCTTCCTTGAACACGCGTCCGAATGCGCTCCAGAACGTCGCGTATTTTTCCTTCTGATTCTCGGCCAAGTCTTCGAGCAAGCCGATGATTTTTTTCACGCTGCCGTTCTTGATCGCGTCAACGTCTTTGGACTCCTGCAGGATTTCACGCGACACATTCAGCGGCAGGTTATTCGAATCAACCACGCCTTTCACAAAACGCAAGTAACGCGGCAGCAAGTGCTCGGCGTCGTCCATGATGAAAACGCGTTTCACATACAGCTTCACGCCACGCTTGGCATCGCGATCAAACATGTCGAACGGCGCCTTGGATGGCAGGTACAGAAGTTCGGTGTATTCGTGCTTGCCTTCGACTTTTGCGTGGGTCCAGGCCAGCGGCTTTTCCCAATCGTGCGAAACGTGTTTATAAAATTCCACGTACTCGTCTTCGCTGATATCGCTTTTGCTGCGCGTCCATAGCGCGCTAGCCTTGTTGATGGTTTCAAATTCATCCTTCACCACGTCCGCTTGCTTGTCCTTGTCCCATTCAGACTTCTGCATCACGATGGGCATTTGAATGTGGTCGGAATATTTGCGGATGATCGATTTGAGACGCCAGTCGTCGAGGAATTCTTTGGCGTCCTCTTTCAGGTGCAACGTCACTTCAGTGCCGCGCGAGGTTTTTTCGACGGCCTCCAATGTGAACTCGCCATCGCCACTACTTTCCCAACGCACGCCCTCGCCTGCTGGCGCGCCCGCAAGCCGCGTGGTGAGCGTGACTTTATCGGAAACGATAAACGCAGAATAAAAGCCGACGCCGAATTGGCCGATGAGGCTCGCATCCTTTTGCTGATCACCGGTGAGCTTGACAAAAAATTCCTTGGTGCCGGATTTGGCAATCGTGCCAATGTTGGCAATGACTTCGTCGCGCGACATGCCGATGCCGTTATCGACGATGGTGATGGTGCCGGCGGCCTTATCGACAGAGACCCGAATTTTCAGGTCGGTGTCGTTCTCGTTAAGCACCGAATTCGTCACCGCCATAAAGCGCAGCTTGTCGATGGCATCGGACGCGTTCGAGACCAGCTCGCGCAGGAAAATTTCGCGATTGGAGTACAGCGAATGAATCATCAACTGCAAAAGCTGTTTGACTTCGGTTTGAAATGAAAGGGTTTGTTTTTGTTCGGTTGCAGTAGACATGAAAAACTCCATGGTGAATCAAATTGGAAAACAAGTTTGCATCGCAAATGCGGGTAAGTAGGCTTCTTTTCAAGTGCTAAAATCGGCCGCAGACCAAAAAAATCCCAAGGAGAGATTGATGTCCCACCAGAAACTCGCGGTTGCCGCGTCGGCCGCCCTCGTCACGCTATTTATGGGTCAGGCAATTGCTGACACTGTCAGCGTCATCACCTCTTTCCCCAAAGAACTCACCGAGGCTTACAAAAAGGCCTACGAAGCCAAATATCCGAACGACAAAGTCGAAATCCTGAACAAAAACACCGCAGCGGGCATGGCCTACGTGCGTGAGCAAACAGCAGGCAGCCGCCCTGAAGTATTCTGGGCTTCCGCACCCGACGCCTTTGAAGTATTGTCATCGCAAAAATTGTTACAAAAGGTCGATGGCGGTAACCCGAACATCCCGGCCAAAGTCGGTAATTATCCCATCAACGATCCCGAGGGGATGTACAGAGGCCAGGCGTTGGCCGGCTATGGCATCATGTGGAATACTCGCTACACCAAGGCCAACAAATTGCCGGATCCGAAGGAATGGTCCGATTTGATGGCACCGGTGTACTTCGGCCATGTCGCCACTTCCTCACCTTCCCGTTCGGGAACCACACACCTCACACTGGAAACCATCCTGCAAGGCGAAGGCTGGGAAAAAGGCTGGAACCAGATGCTGCGCATCGCAGGCAATTGTGCCGCTGTCACCGAACGTTCGTTCGGCGTACCGGACGGTGTTTCGAGTGGTCAATTCGGCGTGGGACTGGTGATTGATTTCTTCGGCCTGGCTGCAAAAAATTCCGGCTTTCCCGTTGAGTTTGTCTATCCCGGCGTAACGGCCATCGTCCCGGCTAATATCGCGCTTATGAGCGGCGCGAAAAATGCCGAGGCTGGCAAACGCTTTATCCAGTTCACACTCTCTGATGAAGGCCAGGCGCTGTTGCTCGACAAGAAAATCAGCCGCCTGCCGGTGTTGCCATCGATGTACGCCAAAGCCCCCGCCGGATACCCGAACCCGTTCACGGGCAGCATCAAGGCAAAAGTAAATTTCGATTCGGATTTATCGGAATCGCGCTACTACGTGGTGTCATCGATGTTTGACCAGATCATCACTTTCCGTCACAAGGAACTGGTGGCGGCCACGAAAGCGATTCACGACGCAGAAAAACGCCTGGGCGGTAAAGCCAATGTGCAATTGGACGAAGCAAAGAAGCTCGCCTTCTCGCCACCCGTCACGGATGCGCAGACGAAAGACAAGACGCTGCTCGCGCTCTTCAAAGCCGACAAAAAAGATGCGGCGGCAACTGCGCAAAAGACCAAAGTCGAGGAAGAGTGGGCGCAGAAAGTGAAAGCTAACTACGCGAAAGCAGTAGAACTGGCGAGCGCTGCGAAATAATGTTGTAAGACCACGCGCCGTAACTTGTAGGACGGACAGTTTTTTGGAACTTTCTGCCAGCCATTCAATCAATATAAGTGCAGTTGTTTCCCTGAAGTGAGTGAGTAGTACCGGGGGCCGCAGGAGTGCGGCCCCTTTCTTTTGTGCGACACAAATTGCATAAACACCTGAACCCACGCGGTTCCTGGAGCAATAACAGCCTGAACGCCGCGCCAGCGCTAGAGTTTCATTCGGCCCTAAACGCGACTATCGGTTACTTGCTGGGCAGTTTTCCCACTGGCGAATTAAGACCGTTCCTTTTCATGACATGCTTTATCTGGATTGCTCTTAGCGTGGTGCTTACGGTTGATGGTTCGACGTTGGGATACAAGTCGACTAGCAAATAAGTGGAATTATTGCTTTTGTTTGCGATGAAATTGGGTGTATTTGCACAAACGGCGTAAAAGTCCTGTTGTTGCGCATCCTGAATTACCTGCGCTGCGCGAGTTGTGATACCCAGCCGTTCACGATGCACTGGCTTGTTTCAAAAAGTGAAAAAATTTGAGATGCTGGGTACCTGTTGTTGCGCAGGCTTGGGTAACTCCACTCGCGCGGCGACAGAGGCTAACGCGACAGAACCGCATACGCGTACTATTTGACTCTTTTGTGTCACATGCGACAACACCGGTCGCTCAGTTGATCGCGGCGCGCTATTGGGTCGTCGCTTCCAAACGTGCGCGCGATTTTTTCGCTTCACGGAGAAATGAAACCAGCTGCCACAAAATGAATATCATGATCAGGCCTAGCAACGAACCGCTGATCGGACGCGTAAAGAAGACCTCGAAGCTTCCACGACTCAGGAGCAGCGCGCGACGACCGTTTTCTTCCAGCATCGGCCCCAGAATAAAGCCCAGCATGAGCGGGGCAGCGTCCAGATCCAGGCGCAGGAACAGGTAGCCGATAAAGCCAAAGCCAGCCGTCACGAAGATATCGTTAAGGTTGCTGTTGACGCTGTATGTGCCGACACAGCAGAAAAAAAGAATCGACGGGAACAGGACGGCGTACGGAATCTTGAACACCGATAACCAGTAGCGCACCAGCGGCACATTGAGCGTAATCAGAAAGACGTTACCCACCCACATGCTGGCCACCAATCCCCAGAACAAATCAGGGTGACCGGCGATCATATTGGGTCCGGGCTGGATGCCCTTGATGATGAAGGCCGCCATCATGAGTGCCATAACCGCATTTTCGGGAATACCAATACTCATGAGGGGGATAAAACTGGTCCGTGCAGCCGCTTCATCTGCGGCGGCCTGCCCGGCGACACCCTCGATCGCACCGGAGCCGATCTCGTGCCGGTACTTGCTGACTTTCTTGTCGACGGCGTACGCGGCAAACTGCGCAATAACTGGGCCGCCGCCGGGCAGGATGCCCAGAAAGGAGCCGATTACGCTGCCACGCAAAGCGCTAGGGATGATGCGCTTGAACTCAGGCCAGGTCGGGATGAGATTTATCTTGCCGTTGAACGGGGTACGCTCATCTTTGTTATCCAGGTTTTTCGTGATCTCAGCAATGCCAAAACAGCCGAGCGCGATGCTGACCAGGCCCACGCCATCAAGCAGGAAGTCGAGATTCATGGTGAAGCGGGGCGCACCGCTGTTGACGTCCGTGCCGATTTGCCCGAGCAATACGCCAATCAGGCACATGGCCATGCCGTTGAGAAGGCTGCCGGTGGTGACAAAGCTCACGCAGACGAAGCCCAACAGCATCAGCGCGCAATAGTCAGCAGGCCCGAACAGGTAAGCCACTTCGCCCAGCATTGGCGCGAAGAACGTGAGTACCACGATCGCTACCGATCCACCAATAAAGCTCGACACCCCCGCAGTGAAGAGGGCGAGTCCTGTCTGTCCCTTGAGCGTCATCTGGTACCCATCGATACAGGCCACGATGCTGCTGGCATGCGGGATTTTCATCGTGATCGCGCTGACGCTGTCTCCATATTGCGCGCCATAGTAGATGCCCGCCAGCATGATGAGTGCTCCACTGGTGGGGATGGAATAAGTCAGGGGCAGCAGGATGCTGATCGTGGCCAGTGGTCCGAGTCCGGGCAACAGCCCGACCAAGGTGCCTACCGTGCAACCTATGGCACAGTACATCAGGTTCTGCCAGGTCAGGGCGACCTCAAACCCGAGCGCAAGGTTGTGGAGTACTTCCATTAGTAGAGGGGCAGGTTAAAGCCGAGAAGTTTTTGAAATGCGAAGCCGACGGCAATCAGGCCCGCAGCGATTTTGAGGTTACGTGCCAAGGAATAAGAAGCGGTCCCCGCGAATGAAGCGCAAAACACCATGAAAATGATGCCGGCGATCATATTGACATAGTGGGAAATCAACGCAAATCCACAAAGGCTTGCCAGGATGATGGCGATGTTTTTCCAGTTAAATTCAATGTGGACGCGCTCGCTAAAGCGCGAACGTATCACGGTGAAGACGCCAATCATGAACAGAAGGCAACTTACAATCAAGGGAAACAGGCCTGGACCCGCGCGGCTGAAGTCGCCCATCGGGTAACGCAATGACATCAGGCCAAAGGTCAAGGCAATCGCAATGAGGAATAGGCCCCTGGCAAGATTTCGGTCGTTCACGTGTGGTCCGATTTATCTGAAGGAAAGTTGTGGAAAAGAGCACCCGAATTACCCGCGAATGGACGGCCCGCTTTTCGTTTCGCGCACGTGAAATAAATTTCTTGATGAGTTTTTAACAAGCCGACGAGGAACACTCTATGCTCTGTCCGGGCCGGGGTCAAATCTGCGTTGGCGTGAAACGGTCGCGCGACCGGCCGCTGTCTGACAGACACACGGTTTACGCACACCGGGATAAAAATGCATAGACTTCTGTGTGCGGTATTGATCCGGTTGGGTTTGGGAGCTGATATCGTGCGCAACGGTTCCATCTCTCGAACATACAGGACTTCCCCAATGGCTGAACATGACCACGATCACAGCCATGCGCACGGTCACGCCGGGTATCGCCATCATATCGAACCGGGCAATTTCGGTCGCGCATTTCTGATTGCCGTTGTACTGAACTCGTTGTTCGTCGTAATAGAATTTGCCTACGGATTTGTCGCCAACCCAACGGCGCTGATAGCCGACGCGGGTCACAATCTGGGTGTATTTGCACAAACGGCGCAAAAGTCCCACAGAATTTAGCGAAGTTCCGATTTTTTAACTTCAAAACGTACAATCACGCTCATGCCACTCTTTGCCCTCGTTTTTGTCGGCATCGTCATTCTCAGTTGCATCGGTGTGATCTGGCTGGTGCGGCGGAGTGCGAAGCAGACCCAGCACCAGCTCTCACACGCGCTGGGCGTGCCCGACGGCAGGCCGCTGGTGGTCGAGCGCAATGGGCGCACGTTTACGACCAAGTACACGCCGGCCCACAGGAATACTCCGGCGAGAATCAGCGTCACCACGCCGGTCGATGACGATGCGAACTCAAGCATTTCACATTCGGATCGCGCGTTTGGCCATGGTAGCGTGGATCTGCGGCCTTACTTGGTATTGCGCGGTGAGACGTCGTTTGACCGCTTTGGCAAGCGACACGGTTTGACGCGCGAGATCGATATCGGCGACAAGGATTTTGATGCGGCGGTTTTTATCGATTCCGAATCGCGCGAGGACATCATTCGCAAAACGCTGGCCGACCGCGCGCTTCGTCAGGCAGCGCGTGAGCTGATTGTCGACAAGCAGCGCGTCGTGCTCGGCCCCAAAGGGCTCTCCGCCGAGCGTTCCATCACGCCGAAAAAACCGGAGGACTTTGAGGTAGAGCGGACCATCGAGCGCCTTGGCACCATCGCGGCAGGGTTGCCGGTATTCAAGGCGGGCCGTGCCGACAAACCACCTTGGCTGTTTGAAGTTGTTCTGTTTGTTGCGCTCGCTGTGGGTGCCATTGGCATCGGCGTTCTCTCGGCGCAGTTTGCGGGACCGCTCGGGAATGAGGCGCTGATCGCCGGATTTGGCGGCGGATTTTTATTGTGGTTACTGGCGTCGCTTGGCGCGGTCAGCCTGTTGCGTGGCCACGCGAATTCGTTGCGTCGAATCAGCATATTTGCAGGCATTGCACTGGTTTTGATTCCATGGGGCACTTACGAAACGCTCTGCTGGGGAAATCGCATGTGGGATACATCACCCGGCACCGGTCATGCCACAAAGGTCGTGCGCACATGGACCACCCAACGGAAAGGCAGAAGCTATTACCACCTTGAAGTGACCACGTGGCGCCCCGGTGAAGTGGTGCTGCCGCTTGGCGTGTCTGCGACCTTCGCGGAAAAAGCCACCGTCGGTCGCGGCATCATCGTGACGACTCACGAAGGCCGCTTCGGCTGGGAATGGGTCGAGTCGTTCCGACTTGTTCGCCAGCAGTAAGTATTCCCCGCTAAGCCTGCGTTTCATCGCCGTTTCATTCGATAGGAATTAAAGGGACCGTGATATTTTCGAGACGAAAAATATGACCACGACCGCTTTTCCATGCGACGTGAATCTCCGCCGCCTAACTGCTCTCAGTCCTGCCAAGAATCCGATCCGCGTAATCGATCACCTGGCGCACATATTGCCGCTTCTCCAGATAGGACCCCGGGAAGAAGCTCCGCTTGAAGCCGTAGATGAGCGAGTCGCGGACTTCGCGAGCGGTTAGATCGAAAGCCTTGACGGCACGGCCGATTTCGTTGGACACCGTGGTGTTCGACACCAGGCGGTTGTCGGTGCAAAACGTCGTCGAGAGCTTTCGTTTGCGCATCTCGGCGAAAGGGTGTTTGGATAAATCCGCAAGCTCCGGGACCGTTTGCTGATTCGAGGTGAGGCACACCTCGAGGGTGATGCGTTTGTCGGCGATGTATTCCACCAACGACTCGATGTAGGCTTTTTTGTCGGCGATGTGCGCTTGAATTTTGTCTTCGCTGAAAAGCCATGTGCCATGGCCGATGCGGTCGGCATGCAGATCACCCAGCGCCTGGAAGATGGATTCAGGTCCGTAGTCTTCGCCCGCATGAACGGTCTTGCCAAGGAACGCTTCATGGGCAATCTGATAGGCGTGCTTGTGGTCGCCCGCGGGGTAGCCTTTCTCCTGGCCTGCCAAGTCGATCCCGACGACGAGGCAGCCTTCATCGCGCAGGCGCACTGCCGCACGCGCCACCTCCACGCTCGCTGTTGAGTACAGCTCGAATCGATCAGCTTCCGGCATGGCATCGAAGAAGCGGCCGAAGCCTTGCGACCACGTTCCTTCAAAGTAGCGCATCGCGCAAAGGATCATGCCCGCCACGAATTTCGGTTCCAGGCCGTCTCTCACCTCGGGCCGGGCGTTAAATTCTTGCGCAGCGCGCCGCAGGCCGCGATCGACCGCCTTTACCACTTCCGTCATGGTGAATCCGTCGCGCACCGAAAGCTGGGGCGCAAACCGTACCTCAACATAGCGCACGCCTTCGGCCTGGTTATCGAGACAGAATTCGTACGCGATTCGCTCGATGGCCTCTTTGTCGCACATGACCGCCGTGGTGTAGAGGAATCCTTCGAGATACTCGGGCAAGTTTTTGTAGCTGTCTTTGAACACTAGTTCGCGCAGGCCCTCTACGGTGTAAGAGGGCAGCTTGATGTTGTGCTGTTTCGCGAGCTCGATCAGCGTCGGGATGCGCAGCGATCCATCGAGATGAACGTGAAGATCCGTCTTCGGCAGTTTGCGGATGAGGTCGTCGTTAAGCGCAGGCATGGTCGTTTCTACTTTCTTTGGGTGCGGATGCGGCGATGGCTATTTTGAAATATTGGTGTTTCTGTCAATTGCGCTGCCCCCACAAAAACATAAAACCCCAGTATCCATGAGCTTCTTCGCGAAAAATGCCCTGAAACCCGCGTCAATGCTTGTGTTTTAATAGTTTCAACCCTCGTCAATAATCCCCGCCCTGAAACGCCTGATACCCGCCGCCATTGCCGGACCCACGCGGGCGACGCGATGGGGGCGGAGGCGGCAGCATGTTCGACGTCTCGTACTCCAGATCGACGTTCGACGGCGTGAGCCATTTGTATAAATCTTCGAGTAGCGGATCCGAGACACGCACGCGCCAGTTATCCGGCAACGTGATCGGCACTTCGCCAACGCCATTGTTGTAACGAATATTGATCACACAACTTTGCGGCTGATTGGCCGCCAGA
>JANYFH010000142.1 GCA_025362705.1 Betaproteobacteria bacterium | reverse complement strand
AATGAACCCGGCCTCTGTGATCAAGCTGGTGACGACTTACGCCGGTCTCGAACTGCTCGGCCCCGCGTATACCTGGAAAACCGAGGTTCTCAGTACCGGCGAGATACGCGGCAGTGGCTTGCGCGGCGATCTGGTGTTGAAGGGCGCAGGCGACCCGAAGTTTACGGCCGAGCGCTTTGCCGCGATGCTGAGACAACTGCGCGAGCGCGGCCTTGACGACATCCAGGGCGATCTGATTCTGGATCGCTCATTTTTTGAGAGCGTTGCCCATGACGAATCGGCGTTCGATGGCGAGGGCCTGCGCGCTTACAACGTCGGGCCCGATCCGCTGCTGCTCAGCTTCAAGACCGTACGGTTTTTTTTCGCGCCGACGCTAGACAACAAATCGGTATCAATTTCGCCCGACGTAAAACCGGCACAGCTTGAAATTGCTAACCGCGTAAAACTCATCGAAGCGCCATGTGGAGAATGGCGTGACCGCATTCTGCTCGACGTGCAGGAAATCAAACCCACGCGATTGCGGGTAACTTTTACCGGCAATTTTCCGCGTAGCTGCATGGAGCGCGTGTGGAACATATCGCTGCTCGATCACGCCAGGTTTGTCGGCGGCGTGTTCGCCAGTGTCTGGCGCGGCGGCGGCGGCAAATGGGAAGGGGCGGTAAAACTGACGCCGACGCCGCCGGGCGCAAAATTGCTCGCGACCAGTGAATCGCCGTCGCTGGCCGATGTAGTGCGCGACATCAACAAGTTTTCCAACAACGTCATGGCGCGACAATTGTTTCTCACGCTATCGGCCGACGCCTGGGTCGATAATCTCAAAGAACCCGGCAGCGCGAGCCGCTCCACGCAAATTATCAAAGAGTGGCTCGCCAGAAAAAATATCGCCGCACCCGAGCTGGTACTCGAAAATGGTTCCGGCCTTTCGCGTCTTGAGCGCATCAGTGCGGCCACACTCGCGCAATTGCTCGACGCGGCATGGCGGTCGAGCGTGATGCCGGAGTTCATGTCTTCGATGTCGCTGATGGGGCTGGATGGGACACTGCGGCGACGCGGCAAAGGCGAGAGCGTTGCCGGTCAGGCGCATGTGAAGACCGGTACCTTGAATGATGCGAGTGCCATTGCGGGCTACGTGCTCGACCAGAATGGCCGCCGCTGGATTGTGATCATGATGGCCAATCACACGAACGCGGGTCAGACACAAGCTGCACAGGATGCGCTGATCAACTGGGTGTATTCGCGTCCCTGACAAAGCACTCACGACGACCAACGTCTCACCGAGCGCTATAATTCACTGCGAACTCTCACGCAAACTCCGGGCAGCACCGGTACTCTTTCTGCCACCACCACACCGTGAATTCGGCTCTTGCCACATTAATCGAAGCGCTCAGAGCTTTTCGATTCAAACCGCGCCTGCTCGCGCATCTGAAGACCTATGGCCGCGCGGACTTCGTCAATGATCTGGGCGCGGGCTTTACTGTCGCAATAGTTGCGTTGCCGCTGGCAATGGCGTTTGGCATTGCCAGCGGCGTGCGACCCGAACAAGGTATCGTCACTGCCGTCGTGGCCGGTTTTCTCATTTCGGCGCTGGGGGGATCGCGCGTACAGATTGGTGGCCCGGCGGGCGCATTTGTCGCGCTCCTCTACACCATCGTCGAAAAATACGGCGTCGCCAATCTGCTCATCGCCACCATGATGGCCGGTGTGCTGCTGTTCGCAATGGGTGCCTTCAAAATGGGCAGCCTCGTGCGGTTTATTCCGGTGTCGATTGTCATTGGTTTCACCGCAGGTATTGCGATCATCATTGGCATTTCGCAGGTGAAGGATTTCTTTGGTCTTACGATCCCGAAGTCACCATCGAATTTTTTCTCGCAGCTTTCAGTCATTACCGATCATATTCATACAGTCAACTGGATGGCATTTGCCATCGGTGCGTCGTCGCTGCTATTAATTGTGTTGTGGCCGGTTTCTTACAAACCGCAAACCAAACCCTGGACGCGGATCATGTCCAAACTGCCTTCCACCATCGTGGTTCTCGCGGTGTGGTCGGTTGCCGTCTGGTTGTTTAATTTGCCGGTCGAAACCATCGGCAGCAAGTTCGGCGAATTACCCAAGGGACTGCCAATGCCGGCGATCCCGGTTTTCGAGTGGGAAACCGCACAAAATCTGGTCGCCCCGACCATCGCCATTGCACTCTTGTGTGCGATTGAATCGCTGCTCTGCGCACGCGTAGCCGATAGCCTGATTCAGGATCGGCACGACCCGAATCAGGAATTAATGGCGCAAGGCGTGGCAAATTTTTTCACGCCCTTCTTCGGCGGTATCGTCGCCACCGGCACCATCGCCCGCACCGTAACCAACGTGCGATCCGGTGCGCGCTCTCCGATCGCGGGCATGGTGCATGCGTTGACCTTGTTGCTCATCATCAGCTTCGCGGCACCACTTGCGGCCTACATCCCGCTGGCCGCGCTTTCGGCGATCCTGGTGTGGGTGGCATACAGCATGGGTGAGTGGCGCGAGTTTGCGAAACTGAAACAGTTCTCGCTGTTTTACCGCGCCACATTGCTATCCACGTTTTTTCTCACGGTCGTATTCGATATCGTGGTAGCAGTAGAAGTCGGCCTGGTTCTCTCCAGTCTTTTTTTCATCTTCCGAATTTCCTCGCTCACGCGCGTGGACCCAGTTGAACTGCCCTTTGATCAGGCGCATTTGCCGGATGGCCGCGTGGTGGGTGCGGTGCGGATATTTGGCTCGTTGTTCTTCGCCACAGTCACCAAGCTGGAGCACTTGCTGGATCCCGCAAGAAAATTGCCGGACGTGCTGATTCTGGAAATGCATCAGGTGATCAATATGGATACGACCGGACTCGACGCGCTGGCCAGCTTGCACAAGCTGATGAAAAAGCGCGGTGGCCTGATGATGATCGCGGGTGTAAATGAACAGCCGCTCTCACTCATGAAACGCAGTGGTTTCGTCAAGCTACTGGGCGAGGACAATTTGCGCGCCTCGCTTGAAGACGCCCTGTACATCGTCGGCGCATCGCGCGAAATACTGGTCGAACGCGACGAACTCTAGCCCGGCATCTTCGAAAAGTGCGACACCAGAAAATCCACAAACGTCCGCACCTTGGCGGAAAGATGGCGTCGACTTGGATAGACGGCGTAGATGTTGTACGGCGCGGGTTGATATTTTGCGAGAATCGCCACCAGTCGCCCGGCTTTCAGGAATGGATCAGCGATGAAATCAGGCTCATGCGCGATGCCGATGCCTTCCGCCGCAAGCGAGGCCAGCATCTCGCCGTTGTTGGCGTGCACGCTGCCTTTGACGTGGACTTTGAGGTCGTTGCCCTGCCTGTCCAGAAATGGCCATTGATTTTTGACGGGCGAGTATTCGTACGTCAGGCAGTTGTGCGTCACCAGATCCTCCGGTCGCTTGGGCGTGCCATAGCGCTTCAGATATGCGGCAGACGCACAGGTGATCAGCCGCATCTGGCCAATTTTGCGCGCGATCAGATTCGGATTGCCAAGGTCACCGATGCGGATCGCCAGATCGAGACCTTCTTCGACCAGATCGACAAACCGGTCGGATGCGGAAACGTCGAACAGCACCTCCGGATAGCGCGCCTGAAACGCACCGATGGCTGGCGCAAGATGTGGCACGCCGAAATTGATCGAGCAAGTCAGGCGTATGGTGCCGCGCGGTTTGGCGTTGTTCCCCGATGCAGCCGCTTCCGCTTCTTCGAGATCGGCCAGTAGCTGCAGCGTGCGCTCATAAAACGCCTGTCCGCTTTCGGTGATCGAAATGCGTCTTGTGGTGCGATTCAACAGCCGCGTATCGAGATGAGCTTCCAGCTCGGCAACATGGCGCGACACAGCAGAAGTGGACATGTTCATCCGCTCGGCAGCGCGGGCAAAACTGCCTTGCTCCACCACCTTCACAAACACCGTCATCGCCAGCAGTCGATCAAGCGCCATATTTTAATTATTTCTAATTTAGGGATAATTAATTGCAATTAAAGCGCTTTATCCCAAATGAAGCAATCTACATAATTCATCCCATCAACGACGATCTCGTTGTTTACATATAAAGGAAATCACATGAAACTATTTTTCTCCCCTGGTGCTTGCTCACTGTCCCCCCGCATTGCCTTGCTTGAGGCTGGTCTGCCATTCACAACGCAGAAAGTCGATACCAAATCCAAGCAACTCGATGGCGGCGGTGATTTCTGGGCGATCAACAGCAAGGGCTATGTGCCGTTACTACAACTCGACAACGGTGAATACCTGTCTGAAGGCCCGGCCATCGTCCAATACATCGCCGATCAAAATCCGGCATCGGGCCTGGTGCCGAAAGCCGGCACGATGGAGCGTTATCGCCTGCAGGAAATGCTCAATTTCATCACCTCCGAAATCCACAAAGGCTTTAGTCCCCTGTTCGATCCAACCTTGTCGCCGGAAGTAAAACAAGTCTTCAAGGACAAACTCGGCAAGCGCTTTGACTGGCTGACCACGCAACTCGACGGCCGCGACTATCTGTTGGGCGCTAATTTCACCGTCGCCGATGGATATTTGTTTACCGTCCTCAACTGGGGCCAGTGGGTGGGTATCGAACTCGCCAAGTGGCCAGTGCTCGCCGCATATCAGGCTCGCGTTTCGGCACGGCCAAAAGTGCAGGAAGCGCTCAAGGCGGAAGGTCTGATCAAATAGTATTGGAATTTAGAGAAAATCATCATGCAAAAACTGCCCACACTTTTTCTTTCACACGGTTCACCCATGCACGCCATCAATGCGGGCGCAGCGGGGGAAGTGTGGGCAGCGCTCACCAAGAAACTGCCGAAACCCAAAGCGGTCCTGATGGTAACTGCGCACTGGGAATCAAATCTCCCCATGCTTTCCGG
>JANYFH010000049.1 GCA_025362705.1 Betaproteobacteria bacterium | reverse complement strand
GCTTGTGAGCATCGCGATGAAGTGCACCAGCCTTCACTTTGGTCGTCGTCGGCGCTGCTGCGTTGGCTGCGGTTTTATCGGTTTTTACTTTCTTTCCACCGACGAAGATGATGCTTTGCGCCGCGCCGTTGTTTGCTCCTTTGGTGGCAGTCGCGGATTTGCCGGGGGGAATTGGCTGGGGGTTGAGGGCTCTCGTCTCCCCCGGCGCGAGCTTTTTCTTGGCCACCACCGGTGCTGCCATGTCATCTGCAAATGCGGGCAGGGCTGTGGCAAATACCAGCGTCAAGCAAAAGGCGGCAAGCTGCCCGGGTGTTGCGGCATTGGGTATGCGTCTCATGAGGGCTCCGTTAAATGTGGTGAGAAGGGTCGTATTGCCGATAGCCTTTAGGCTGGCGAGCGTGACAACAGCGACCACAACAACACAATACCTCCCGACCGCGTCGGTCTAACCCACGGATCACACGCGGATGCTGGATATTTCCGGCCACGGCTGGCCGGTCTTGCCGGATCAGTCGGTCTTGAGCGACCGGTAGATCGCCTCGGTTTCCGCGGAAGGTTTAACGCCGAGCACCACGGAGAGGAGGTGGCGGCAGCGACGATAGACTTCCAGTGCGGCTGCCGATTGACCCAACTTTTGATAGGTCAACATCAAGCGACGGTAAAGTTCTTCGGCGAGGTTATCCTGCTCCAGTCCGCGCTCGTACAAGCGCGCGGCCCGCTCGGCCTCGCCTTGACCTTCCAGGTGCTGGCCGAGTACCAGCAGATTTCGCAAGAACCTCCCCCGCAGGCGCTGGCGCAATCCAAGTATCCACGCCGCGTCGACCTCCGCTTCGAGAAAGTGTCCTCGGTACAGCGAAAAAATCGCATCCGCTATGTTCGCGTACACATGACCTGTGTTCGCATCGGTAATCGCCGTTTCCACTTCGTCCAGTCGGCGTTCGAGCGCCCAGACATCGACCCAGACGATTTTCACATTGAGCGTGAGCTTGCCATCAATCAGAAGGATGGCATCGTCGCGTCCGAGCAGTTTGCGCAAGCGGTAGAGCGTGCCCTCGAATGCGCGGCCCGCATCGCCCTCCGGGCTGGGCCTCAGGTTGCCGATCAACACACTGGTCGCCACATCGTGGCCACCGAGCGCAATCAGCGCTTGCAACAGGTCGAGAGACTTTCGCTGCGCCTTGCCGGTGGAGCGCATCGGCGTATCGTCGACGGCGAGCATGAACGGCCCCATCGCGGAAACCTTGATTGGCCAGGGCCACGATTCCGCGTCCGGCGAGGGCGGGGAGAGCTGGCGCCGCCGGACAAGTTCCCGCAGGTAATCGAGTTCAAGCCCCGCAACGAGCGCCGCGGCGGCAAATTCGGCCACCCGCTCGGGGATGTACTGCAGAAACGTAAAATTTCGCGTGTCCTTCAAGAGGGCCACGCTGCGCGCGAGATGGTGGGCACCGTCCGCACCTTCGCGCAATGCGATGAGGGTTTCGATGACCGCAATCGGTGCATCAAACGACGCTGCTTGCTGCGCCGTGCAGCAGGCGCGGGACTCGCGGAAATGGATCAGAGCCTGATCGAGCTCGCCGCGCATCGCGTACGCCGACGCGACCACTTCGATCAAGCTCGGTCTTTGCAATGCCGGCACGCCGGCGGCCTCGGCGTGCGCCACCGTCGCCAGCCCGGCTTCGACGGCGTCATCCGGCCGGCCTTGGAGCAACGCGAGAATGGCCTTGTAATAGCTAAGATAAAACGACGTCAGCCGGGTTGGGTGTTTGACGCATGCCGCCGCACGGGCGAGATAGCTTTTCGCTGCCACCAGATCCCGTTGCTGAAAGGCAGTACGAAAACGGGTAAGTGACAGCACCATGTGGCTCAGCGTGCCGCCGAAACCATTCTGGTCCGACAATGCTTCAGCCTCTGCCAGCGTGGCCATCGCGTCGGCGTAACGCGCGTCACCGTTGACCCACGCCGCATAGCTGATCATCCACAGAATGCGCCGGCGTGGCGCGAGCTGCGGATCGCTCGATAGTGGATCCAGTAACCCGACCAGCGCTGCCGCTTTGGCGCGATCGCCCACCACCATGTAGTGGGTGAGTAACAGGCCGCCGGCCGATATAAGCGCGGTAATCTCCATGTCCGTCTCGAGCAGTTCGCGCAAGCGCGTCGCGATGACCGGGAGTGCCGTGCTTTCGGGCCGCCGCAGCGTCAATGCAATCAGCGCGGCTGCGGATACCCGAGCCTCGGCCAACGGCGTCGCAAAGTGCGGGGAGCCGGTCAACGCGCGCTCAAGGATCGGCACCCACCTATCCAGCATGCGGTAATCCGCCATTTCGTTGTAGTGGCTTTCCACGATCGCGGCAGCGCATGCCATTTGACCGTGCATGTCTGCCGCCGCGACGAAACCATCGTAAGCCGGCTCGAGCCACTTCGCCGCCTGCGGCTGATCGACTTCCAGCAAGGCGATGCCGGCCCAGAACTGCAACCAGGGCGAGGTTGTGATCAGTTTTCGCGGCATCGTATCGATCCACGCGCTGATCACCTGGGTTCGGCCTTGGTTCTGCAGGCGCTCTGCATTGTTGAGAACAAGGTTTGTTACTGCGGGCCAGTCATTTGCTTCGCGATATAGCGCAAATGCACTATCGACATCTGCCTCTGACTCGCGAAGATGCCCTGCAGCGCTCAAAAGTCTTGCGAATTTCTCGCCACCCAGAATCTGCGCCGCACGGCTACGCAGGAACTGCCGGAACAAATCGTGATAGGTATAAGTCACTTCCTCGCCGACGCGGCGCTCAATGAAAAGGTGCCGACGATAAAAATCGTCGAGAATTTTGGCCGCGCCGGGGTTGCCGCTTATTGCAACTGCGGCCTTCACAGTCACGTTTGGCAGGCATGCGGTGCGCATCAGGAATTCGCGCGAAGACGCTGGACTCTGGTCGAATATCTGACCGGCGAAATAGTCGAACACCGTGTCCATCGTCTCCGACAGCGAGATATGATTCACGGCACCTGTCCGCTTGAGCCGCTCCACCATCAGGACGAGTCCGGCAGCCCACCCATTTGATTGGTCGTGCAGCGAGCGCAGCGCGGCTTCGTCCAGTCGGGTATTGCCAACGCTGATCGCAGCGGTTTCTTCCAGCGTAAGGCGAAGCTCGTCCCACCCGAGATGGCCAACCATGTTGTTGGCGAGCGCTCGCGCGAAATTCGGTGGTGGCTCCGCACGACTGACGACGATCAGATTGATGCCGACCGGAATTTCCTCGAGCGCCGTTTCGATGACACCGTGGAAAGTAGACCCGGCCGCCACCTCCTGGTAGTTGTCCAGAACGATGGCCGACGGCGTCGGCAGGCGACTATAGAGTTCGCGAAAAAATCGCCGCGTGAAACGCGGCAGGTCGTTCAAGTGTTCGGACGTGAGGAACGGTAGCGGTGTGTTTTTTGTCCTTTTCGCCATTGGCGCAGACTGGCCGAGGTAGTAGAAAAATGTCGCGACATCCGCGTCGCCCGCATCGACCTGATACCAGATCGCCGGACGCTTCTGCGCTTGCAGGAAGGTGGCGACCAACGTGCTCTTGCCGGCTCCCGGCGGCCCGGCGATCCACAGCAGTGGTTGGTGACCGCGTGCCTCCAGCAGGGCGAAGAGGCGCGTTCGTTGTATCGGACGATGCAGTTTCGGGAAACTCAGTTTCGCCAGCGCGGCTGCGACCTTCGCCATCAACGCGTAGTCCGTAAGTTAGTTGCGGTGGTTGAAATAAGTGTCCCAACAATTGCAATGCCCAAAACTTTCATCGCCGGCGCTTTCATTTCTTGAGTCACCTTGGGTTAAGTTATTGCGCTCTGTGTCTCGTTGCTACATTCTACCGAGGCGACAGCGATTTCACGTCAAATGAACGAAGATCGGAAAACCGTCTAAAGAGCAATGCAACTGTGGGCGACTTTGAGACTGATCGCGCCGGGGAGGCCGCACGCTAAGCCCAGTTTTTTGTACGCTCAACTGCGCGTCGCCACGCAGCTATTCGTGCTCCAGCTTCGTCGGTTGAGATCGTCGGCACGAACGTGCGATCAATCGCCCACATGCCTGCGATCTCTTCTTGTGTTTTCCAGAATCCGACTGCCAGCCCCGCCAGATAGGCTGCACCCAGTGCAGTGGTTTCGGTGACTTTGGGGCGCACAACAGTGTTACCGATCAGATCCGCTTGGAACTGCATCAGAAAATTATTCGCAGAAGCGCCGCCGTCAACCCGCAATTCATTCAAGTCAACGCCCGCATCGTCAACCATTGCGCCTGCCAGTTCAGCACTTTGGAACGCAATCGATTCCAGCGCAGCGCGTGCGATGTGCGCGCGTGTGCTGCCGCGTGTAAGGCCGAGAATCGCGCCGCGGGCAGTCGGGTCCCAGTACGGTGCGCCAAGGCCGACGAATGCGGGTACCACCATCACACCACCCGAATCCGGCACCGATGCCGCGAGCGCCTCCACATCGGACGATTTTTCGATAATGCGCAGACCGTCGCGCAGCCATTGCACGGCGGCGCCCGCAACGAAAACGCTGCCTTCCAGCGCATATTGCGCTGGCTTGCCATCGAGTCGCCACGCCACGGTCGAAATCAGTTTGTGTTTGGAAGCGACTGGCGAGTCGCCGGTATTCATCAACATGAAACAGCCTGTGCCATAGGTGTTTTTGGCCATGCCCGGTCGATGGCAAGCCTGACCGAAAAGAGCAGCCTGCTGATCTCCGGCAACGCCGCCGATCGGGATGCCGCGCGGCAGATTTTCACAGGTGGTCTCGCCGATAATTTCGCTTGAACTGACAATTTTCGGCAACACTGACCGCGGAATGTCCATCGCGCGAAGTAACTCGTCATCCCATGAAAGCGCGTGGATATTGAATAGCATCGTGCGGGACGCGTTGGAAACGTCCGTGGCATGGACTTTGCCTGAGGTAAGTTGCCAAATTAGCCAGCTATCGATGGTGCCGAACGCGAGTTCGCCGCGCATCGCTCGTTGCCGTGCATCAGGAATATTTTGTAGCAACCAGTTCAGTTTTGTGCCGGAAAAATACGCATCGATGATCAGACCTGTTTTATCGCGGACGGTATCTTCGAGTCCTTTGTGTTTGAGTTTTTCGCAAAAATCAGCGGTGCGACGATCCTGCCAGACGATAGCGGGCGCCAGTGGAATACCAGTGGTGCGGTCCCAGAGCACAGTGGTTTCGCGCTGGTTGGTGATGCCGATTGCGCCGATGTCGTGAGCGTCAAGTGCGGATTTTTTTATGGCATCTGCGGCGACATCGCGCTGCGTTTGCCAGATTTCAAGTGCATCATGTTCCACCCAACCTGGCCTTGGAAAATGCTGGGTGAATTCGCGTTGCGATGTGGCGAGTACAGAACCAGCGCGATCAAAAAGCAGTGCACGTGAACTGGTGGTACCTTGGTCGAGGGCGAGGATGGCTTTCATTTTGGCTTATTCCGAAGGATGTGGTCGTGAGCTTGTCGCTGAATTTGTGGCAGACACAAGTCGCTTGCCTGCGGTAAAATGTGAAATAAGTAAAAAAAGCAAGAATCAGAGCAGCATAACGCACTATCGAATATTGGAGAACGTATGGGACTTCTCGACGACCTCAAAAAAGAAGCCGAGACACTCAAGAATCAGGAAGCGGTTAAATCACAATCGATCAAAGCCAATGCGGCTGCGGTAGATCGCGCATTGCGCAAGACCTTCCAGTACATGAGCGAATTGTTCAAGCAGTTGAATGTGGTCAAGCCACCATGCGCGCACGTCTATGATTTGCTCACTGTGGGCAAGATCGATGGCCTGGTTCAGAGCGACTATCGTATCGAGTTCCGTACGTCGCAACGCGAAAATGCGGAACACTACGAAAACGTCACCATCAATTTCAAGCGCAGTAAACCCGAACAATTGACTGTCAAGCGCGAAGCGGAGTTGATTGAACGTTTCCGCGACTTGCTCTGGCAAAACAATATGCGCTTTACCTCAGAGCCGTTCAAAAACGACCGGCGTGTAACGACGCATGAAGTGTTCAAGATTAACTGCGAGGTTTTGTGCGGTGCAGATGTAGTGGGTGATTACGACAACGGTGTGATTCGTTTCAAACTCAAAAACGTTGAAGACTTTGGTCCGACCATTTACACGCTGGAGCCCGATACCGTCACCGACAAGGCGCTGGAAGAATTGGCTAAGCTCTTCATTGGTAAGGACTCCAATTTCAAAGACCTGAATCGGCGCCCGGCATTCAACGCGAGTGCGACGGGACAGTTTGTAAGACCGCAGATGAAGGTCCCGCAATACGTCGCGAATCCCGAGCCACCACCGGTGGAGGAGGAGAAAAAAAGCGGGCTGTTCGGGGCGTTTAAATCGGTGTTCAAGAAGCCGAGCGAATAACTGCGCTAAATGCTGCGCAACAAAAAAGGCCGCAGTGCTGCGGCCCTTTCTTTTTTTACCAACGATTATTGCTGGCGATTCTGCAACGCGGCGATGCGCTCCTGCATTGGCGGGTGGCTGGCGAACAGCGCCATTACACCGACCTTATCCGATATGCCCGAAGCTGCCATCGATTTTGGCAACTCGCCTGCATCCACACCGCCCAATCGAGCCAGCGCCTTGATCATCGGTTGCGGCGTACCCATCAGGCTTGCAGCACCCGCATCTGCGCGAAATTCACGCTGACGCGAAAACCACGCAACGATGATTGACGCAGCCAAACCAAAAATAATCTGGCAGGCAATGTCGGTCACGTAGTAGCCGATGCCGGGTCCGTCACGGTCATTTTTGAGTACCACGCGATCAACAAAGTAGCCGACGATCTTGGCGAGGAAAACGACGAAGGTATTCACCACACCCTGAATCAGCGTGAGTGTCACCATATCGCCATTGACGACGTGGGAAATTTCATGCGCCAGTACTGCTTCGACTTCTTCTTTCGTCATCGACTCCAGGAGTCCGGTGGAGACGGCAACGAGCGATGAATTCTTGAATGCGCCGGTCGCAAAGGCGTTCGGATCACCTTCATAAATGGCAACTTCCGGCATGCCGATATTGCCCTTTTGTGCCAGGCGGCGAACGGTTTCGAGGAGCCACTGTTCGGTTTCGTTGCGCGGACTCTCAATGACCGTCGCACCCGTACTCCACTTGGCCATTGGTTTGGAGATGAGCAACGAAAAAATCGCGCCAGTAAAGCCGACGACGGCGGAAAATGCCAGCAACATCGGCAGATTGAGGCCGTTGGCCGTCAGGAATCGGTTAACACCCAACGCGCTGGTGACGACACCCAGCACGACCATGACAGCCAGGTTGGTCAGAAGGAAGAGGAATACACGTTTCATAGCTTGATCGTTCCTGTTAATGGAAATAATGGATGGATTGTACTGTGAGCCACAGAATTGCGAACTGGGCCATCACTCACCAACTTTGCCTCGCTGAAATGGGGATGAATATCAGATATTCAACTGGCCGAACGCAGTTTGTGACGAAGGTATTTGCATCGTTTTTGAGGCAGGCCGCATTGGGCTGCGAAACGTGCAAAAAATTTAGTCAGTTGCGTCGCCATGGCCAGCGATGCGACGGGCGCGATTCGCGTAGAAGCTTCCAAAAATAAGCACGGCAGACATGGTCCAGAAAACGGGCATCATACCCAGCGCTGCGCCTACACCGCCAAAAATGAGAGGCATTACGGTCTGGCTGCCGTTGATGAGTGTGGTGCGCAGGCCAAGTGCTTCGCCGGCGCGACCGGCGGGCGCGGATTCGTGGAGTAGCGTAAGTACCATCGGCTGCGGTGAACCCAAACCAAGCCCCAATACAAACATCAGTGCCATCATCATCGCCACGTTGTTTGCAAACGGCAGCAGGAAAAAGCAAACACCAGCCGTCAGTAGCGCACCGATTAACAGCGCCCAGGGTTTGACGTGGTGCATGAAAAACGGCATCGCCAGCCGCACCACAAATGTCGCTGCTGCGAATGAACCCATCACCAGGCCAATTTCTGATGCAGACAAGCCGACGATAGAACCGTGAACCGGAATCGCGAAGGCGTAAACATCCCACGCGACAGTGAGCACGGCCATGGTGATATAGAGCCGTCGCAAATGTGGGTCGCGAAGCAGGTCGAATACGTGGCCGCTTTTGCCGCCTGCGGGTTTTAGCACTGGTGTAGGTAGCGGCAGCAATTTGAACGAAAGCACGATGATAGGTAACAGCGTAAAAGATGCCAATAACGCGAAAGTCGCACGATGACCGAAACTGTCGATGCTAACTCCGGAAAATATCGGTGCGATGAACGACGAAGTCGAAAAACCAAGCGCCACATAGCTGAAATTGACGGCGCGGTCTTCGGGCCTGGAAAGCTCACCGACAGCGTGGTATGCGGCGACATTCACCAGCATGAACGCGAGGCCGACGATAACACTCGTCACGTACAGGACAGTCAACCCGGGCAATAAAGACGGCAACACCGTTCCTACACCTACGGCTATTGAGCCTAGTTGAATTGGCCTGGTGATGCCGATGCGGTCGATCCAGCGGCCAGCCGCGACGGAAAAGATTGCCGGTAGCAACGCGAATGTCGCCATTAACGTGCCAACCGTCAACGCGGATGCACCCTGGTGAAGCGAGTACAGCGTTACCGATACGCGGCTGCCATTGAAGGCGATATGATCCAGCACCATCAGGATGATGAGCATTGGCAGTGGGCGCATGGCGTTATTTAGCATGCAACAGTTTTACCTTAGCTTGGCCGAATGCGCCATGACTTGACTCAGCGCTTCAATAAACGTCAATGAACTTTTATGCGGCGCATCGCGAGCGCTACTCCAATTGAAGTGACAGCAATACCGATGAAAGAAATCACAGTCGGCACGACGCCAAATACGAGGTATTCCATTGCGACTGCAAAAATCGGTGGCAGGTAAAGCATGCTGGTCACGCGGGTCGCCTCGCCGTGACGCATCAATATATGCAACGCATTGACGGCAAGAATTGACGCAGCTATCACCAGAAATACGATTGAACCCAGGAGCGGCCAGGACCATTGTACTTTTGCGCCCTCGAACGCGATGCTCAACGGCAACAGTACAACGAGCGACGCCACAAACTGGATAAGTGCGCCCGAACGCAAATCGACCGTAGGGCAAAATTTGCGCTGATAAAGCGTGCCAACAGTCAACGACACCAAACCAGCAAACACAGCAATCAAACTGCCGACAGTGACCGCGCGAACGTCGATTTTGTGCCACACGATAAGTGCGACACCCGCGAAACCCAGTGCAATGCCGAACCATTGCAGTTGTGTGACGCGCTCGCCAGTGCCGCGCGCGAACAGCGCAGTGGCCACAGGCTGCAGGGCCAGAATGACGGCGACGATACCAGCCGACATGCCAAGATACTGCGCATAGTGGCTGCCCGACAGATGGATTGCATGCATGAGCAATCCAGCGATGACGATGTGCATCCATTCGCGTCGAGTTTTCGGCCAGGCGGGCTTGAGCCACAGCACCAGCGGAAGAAGGCAGGCGATGCCGAACGCAAAACGCAAAGAAAGAAAAGTGAAGGGTGCCGCGTACTGAATGCCGATCTTGGTGGCGATGAATCCGGAGCCCCAGATGACGACGAAATACCACGCGAGCAATGCATCGTTGAGCCGCTGGTTCACTTGCGGGTCCGTGACGCCATTATGGCTAAAGTACGCATTCCACGCGGTGTTTCAGGAATAATTGGCTGAAACACCGCACCAATGCTAGAGTTTGTGCAATACATGCGGTACGAAATTTCATCCGTGTTTGCGGTCTTCAAGAATGAACCGGCTTCCCTGCTCGGCGATCATGATGGTAGGTGAATTGGTATTCCCGGACGTAATCGTCGGCATGATCGACGCATCCACCACACGCAGGCGCGCGATGCCATGTACACGCAGGCGCGCATCAACGACGGCATCCGCATCCGATGCAGGTCCCATCTTGCAGGTGCCGACGGGGTGGAAAATAGTCGTGCCGACGTCGCCCGCCGCCTTCACCATTTCCGCGTCGCTTTCGGTCATATTTCCGGGCAGGAATTCTTCCGGCCGATACTTTGCCAGTGCGCCAGCGGCTGAAATTTTCCGTGTGAGCCGCATCGCATCGACCGCGACTTTGCGATCGCGCTCGGTCGCCAAATAATTTGGCTGAATGATGGGATGATCGTGCGGATCAGTGGTCTTGATTCGTATATGGCCGCGACTCTCTGGGCGCAGATTGCAAACGCTCGCGGTAAAAGCAGGAAAAGGATGCGGTGGATCGCCGAATTTATCCAGTGACAGTGGTTGTACGTGGTATTCGATATTTGCTGTTTTTTGCATCGCGTCTGACTTCGCAAATGCGCCCAGCTGCGATGGCGCCATTGTCAACGGCCCAGTGCGGAATAGTGCGTACTGCATCGCCATCTGCGCTTTGCCAAACCAGCTATTGGCCCATTCGTTCAACGTGCGCACACCTTGTACTTTGAACGCCATGCGCAACTGCAGGTGATCCTGCAAATTTTCGCCCACGCCGGGCAATTCGTGCACGACGTTGATAGCGTGGTTCCTGAGTAGTTTGCCAGGCCCGATACCGGATAATTGTAACAATTGCGGGGAATTGACGGCACCTGAGGCAAGGATTGTTTCGCATGATGCTTCGGCAAAAAATGTTTCGCCATCGCGTACAAATTCGATGCCGGTCGCTTCGCGTTTTCCCTCACGCATCTGAAAATGAATCTTTGTCGCGAGCACGTTTGTGACGACCTTTAAATTCGGCCGGTGCATCGCAGGGCGCAGAAACGCCTTCGAAGCGTTCCAGCGCACACCGGTGCGCTGGTTTACCTGAAAGCGCGCCGAGCCAAAATTGTCGCCGCCGTTGAAGTCGGCCACTTTCGGGATGCCGCATTGTTCAGCCGCGTCGCGCCACGCATTCAAAATTTCCCATTCGAGCCGTTGCTCTTCAACCCGCCACTCGCCACCTGCGCCGTGAATCTCGCTGCCACCACCGTAGTGATCTTCCGAGCGTTTGAAAACCGGGAACACATCATTCCAGGACCATCCTGGATTGCCCCTTGCTGCCCATTCGTCATAGTCACGCGCCTGTCCGCGCATGTAGACCATGGCATTGATTGAGGAGCAGCCGCCGAGTACCTTTCCGCGTGCATAAAGGATTGAACGGCCGTTGAGCCCATCGCACGGCTCGGTGCGATAACACCAGTCGGTGCGTGGATTACCGATGCAATAGAGGTAGCCGACCGGAATGTGAATCCAGATCCAGTCGTCCTTGCCGCCGGCTTCCAGGAGCAATACACGGACCGATGGGTCAGCAGATAGGCGATTGGCGAGTACACAGCCGGCAGTACCTGCACCGACGATCACGTAGTCGAATGTTCCGAAGGGTTTGGTCATTTGGCGTTTTTCTTATATGCCGAAACGATAGAATAGTGCGAAAAGCGCTCATCGACAAATTCGCTCGTTGACGCGTACAAATAAACGGGAGCAATTCATTTGGCGGGCTTGGTGACCATTGGCAAATTGTGGGAACAGCGCGCATCACGCAACGTCGCGTTGCTGGCGATTGCGATACTCGTGTTTTCATTTCTGTATAGCTTTCCCACCAGTAACCAATCGTTGATCAGTCTTCTGGAGCGTTTGTCGTTTGATTTACAAATGCAATTGATGCGGAATTTCCACCCGCGTCCAGCCAAGGTTGAGCCGGTGTTGATCGGCATGGATGACGCGAGTGAAGACGTTTTCGAAGAGCCATTGGCAATGTGGCACGAGCATCTTGGCAAAACGATACGAGCCCTTGCTACAGTGAAACCAGCGGTTGTCGGCGTCGATATTCAACTGCCGCCGAAATCTTTCGACAAGATCAAACCTGGCCTTGATCGAGCCCTGTTCACCGCGCTTCTTGAACTCAAAAATGTGTCACCACTGGTTGTGGCGCATACAGTGGATCGGGCAGGTTTTATCGCACCCATACATAAACCGTTTCTGCGTGTTCTCGGTGACGAAACCTTCGCGATTGACAGGGTTGTTGAAGATCCGGATCGAGTCGCGCGCCGTTTTGCAGAAACCGGGGTGGTAAATACAGGTACGTTTCCGGTGTTTGCAGCCGAGATCGCACGAAAACTGGGGGCCAAGTCGGGGGAGGGATTGATCGATTATTCGGTAGGCGGATTGATTCACTACATCCCTATCCAGCAGGTTATTGAATGGCAGGAATCGAACAACCTGAATGAGCTCCGCAGACAGTTTGCAGGACGGGTTGTGCTTATTGGCACTGTGGCGAAATCGCTCGACCGCTGGAAACTGCCAGTCGGCATGTCAGATTGGGAAAGAGGTGGACTGGGTGATGACGATCAGACTTTAAATCCAACTCAGCCCGGTGTCATCGTCCATTTCCAGGTGTTGCGGAGCTTGCTGGGCGACGGGCTGCTGCGTCCGCTGCCGAGCGTATGGCGCTGGATTATCTGCGCAATGCTGCTCGGCTTTGTGTTTGTGGCATCAAACCGGCGTACGTACCTGTTTGCATTCATTGGGGCACCCCTCGCTTTTTTTGCACTTTCAGTGATGTTGATCACAGCCAACTGGTATGTGCCTGCGCTAACCTTCACATTGGTTATCTGGATTGCGGTGGGTGTGGGTGCAGTGGCGGACGCAATGCAAAACCTGGCGGAAAAGAATCGTTTCAAGCAGTCGTTTTCTGGAAGCGTGTCGCCGGCAGTCTTACAGGAAATGCTGGCTGGTAATTTGGCCGCAGGAATTTCGGCGAAAACAGCGGAAGTTTGTGTGGTGTTTACGGACATTCGG
This sequence comes from Betaproteobacteria bacterium, assembly GCA_025362705.1. Classification (GTDB taxonomy): domain Bacteria; phylum Pseudomonadota; class Gammaproteobacteria; order Burkholderiales; family Usitatibacteraceae; genus UKL13-2. Next base: position 2,539 of record JANYFH010000049.1, on the reverse strand, counting down.
GGATTCACAGGAATATCGGAATCGCTATCGCCGGAAGCGGTCACTTCGTTGCTGACCCGATACTTTGACCGTATGGTTGGCTCCGTGCATCGCTTCGATGGCACCATGGATAAATTCATGGGCGACGGCATGATGGTGTTGTTCGGCGCGCCGCGCAGCCTCGCCAATCCCTGTGAGTCCGCAGTAAGGTGTGGCTTTGACATGGTGGAACAGCTTCGAAAATTGAATGCAGAATTTGCAGCAGAAGGGTTACCTCCCCTCGAAATTGGAATAGGCATAAACTATGGCAAGGTTGTGGTTGGTAACATCGGTTCAACCGAGCGACACAACTATTCGGCTATCGGCGATGCGGTCAATGTTGCATCGCGGATAGAAGGACTGACCAAGCGATTGGGTACACCAATTGTGATGACTGATTCGGTGAAGGCGCAATTGCCGGATGGATTTGAAATGATTGATTGTGGCGAGCAGGCGTTACGCGGCCACAGCTCAATGCAACTGTGGGGCGTAAAAGCGGTACCGGCTTCACAGTTGTGATTGGAAGTGCGTTTGGGCATCGGCAAATTTGTATTTTAGGGAGAGCAACATGAAGGCAAAACATTTATTTTCGGCACTCGTGGTTTCAACGTTCATCTTGGCGGCACAAGCGCAGGGAATCGCTTTTGTCACTGACGTCAAAGGCGACGCGGCAATGGATGCCGGCAAGGCTACGGTGATGGCGGAAGTAAAAAAAGGTGCGCGTATCAGTTGCACCAAGGAATGCGCAGTGGGCGTGATGTACCTGATTTCCGGCAAAGAGTACGTTTTGAAGGGGCCGGGGGATTTTCTGGTTGGCGACGCTGAGGTGACCGCCAAGATTGGCCCGCCGCCGACGATGCGCGAGACCAACTGGAAGGTGTCTTCAAAAGTAGTCGCGCAGGTAGCGCAGACATCGAGTGCGTCGATTCGGATGCGTAGCCTCGGCAGCGCGCAAAAAACAGAAATTGCGCCGCTGCTGGCTGAGCGACTGATTTATCCGAGGGACACAATAGTTGCGACACTGCAGCCGGCATTTCGTTGGGCATCTGCCAACCCCAAAGGGCCATTTGACTTTGAATTGAAAGCGAGCGCGGGCGCCAAATCGGTGTACAAGTCAAAGTCGAATGCGACGTCGCTCACCTTGCCGAAGAATATCAAGTTGCAACCCGACGCGGAATACAACTGGATGGTCAAGGCTGGCGCCAACGAAGTCGGGATGACTACTTTCAAGACGCTCCCGGCTCATTCGCTCGACTTGGCGCAGAAGCGCAAGCCGGATGAGAAAGCGGCATTTTCAGACTGGCTTCTCTACGCGTTGACGCTCAAGGACATAGGTGCCGATCAGGATGCCGGCGAGGTCTGGGCAAAACTTGCAAAGGACAGACCGGACCTGCCGGAATTGGCCGCACTCGCAAAGTAATCGGCCTGCCGAACGAAGGCGTGCCGATCTTGATCGGTACACCGTTGGTCGTCCAAAGTGCTCAATCGTTTGATTCCGCCGCATTTTGCGCAATAATCGGAGTCCAACAATAGTTGTAACCATGCGCATATTTGCTTTCACCGTGACTTTACTCAATCAACGTGCCAGTGCGCTGCTGCTGTGCGTGGCAGCGCTTTGCCTGCCCGTCCCGAGCCTTGCCGCCAATGATGACCGCGTCGCGTTGGTGATAGGTAACGACCAGTATCCGACCGACCCGTTGCGCAACGCTGTCAATGACGCGCAGGCGGTTGCCAAGACACTCAGTGATCTTGGCTTCAAAGTGATGATAAAAACCAACGCAGACTACGCCACCATGCGCGGTGTGGCTGTTGAATTTGCACGAGTGATGGAGGGTGCGACTGCGGCGGTGTTCTATTACGCCGGTCACGGTATTCAATACCGTGGGCAGAATTATCTTATTCCGACCGACGCCAAGCTCACATCTGAAGCGTCGATTGCCTTCAATGCAATGCCGGTAACGCAGATTCTCGACACGATGGACGATGCCAAAGTGCGGCATAAATTCATCATTCTTGATGCCTGTCGTAATAACCCGTTCAGTAGCGTATTCAGCTCAACCGGGCTTGCCAAAATTCAGGCTCCGCCGGGCACCATTGTGTCCTTTGCTGCAGCGGCCGGTCAGGTGGCGCCCGACGGTGCCGATGGCGTAAACAGCCTCTACACCACGGCACTGGTGCGCGAGATGCGCGATCCGCAACTGCAGGCGGCGGCAATGTTTCAGCGTGTGCAGACTTATGTCGCGCAGGAAAGCATGTACAAGCAGTTGCCCGAATTCCACAACACACCGCTGTTTCGAATCCCATTTTTCTTCGCCGAACGCGGTGCACAGGCCGTGGCCACTGCGCCAGTGTCCGGCCTTTCAGGTGATGCGCAAGCGGCCATCGAAGGCGAATTCTGGCGTAGCGCGAAAGAAAGTAAACGGATTGAAGGCTACCAGGCTTACGTCGAGCAATATCCGAATGGTAATTTTGCGTCGCTGGCCCGACTTGAGATCGATCGCCTGAAGCGGGAAAAATCCCA
>JANYFH010000328.1 GCA_025362705.1 Betaproteobacteria bacterium | reverse complement strand
TTTTTTTGCCAGGATGTCGGAAACCAGTACGCAATTGAATCAGGCGCAATTGTTATTGCGTGAGGCTGAAAACTCGCGCGACGCGTACAAGCGCGGCTTGGCGAGCGAAGAAACCAGTGCAGTATCCGGCACAGTAGTAGTAGGTCCAACAAATACCGAGATTGATACCAGACTTGATTCCTTGAAGCGCAGTCTTGACACCATGCTTTTGAAATACACCGAGAGCCATCCTGATGTAATTGGTACGCAGAGGGCGATCAGGGAACTTGAGGAGCAAAAACGGCAGTTGGCTATTGCCCGCAAGAACGACCGTGCAACGCCTGTTCAGACGATCACCAGCGGGCCTCTCGCATCCGAGCAATTGAAAGTGTCACTCGCACAGTCGGAAGCGGCCGTTGCATCATTGCGCGCGCGCGTCGGGGAGTATTCTGCCCGATATAACGAACTTAAGGGTTCAGCCACCCGTATGCCACAGCTGGAAGCCGAATTTGTACAGCTCAATCGTGACTACGACGTAAACAAAAAAAATTACGAAAATCTGATTTCCCGCCGTGAATCGGTGAGCATGTCCGGTGACATGCAATCGGTTTCGGGCGTTGCAGATTTTCGCCTTGTTGATCCGCCAAGAGTTTCACCGAATCCGGTTGCACCGAATCGTCGCCTGCTTTTCCCGCTTACGCTTTTGCTGGCTTTAGCGGCAGGATTTGCGATAACGTTTGCCGCAAGGGAAATCCGCCCCGCGTTTTATGACGGGAGAGCACTAAGTGAAGTTACAGGACTGCCTATCATAGGTACCATTTCGGCGGTGATCAGTGAACCGAAAAAGCGCGAAAACACACGTAGCGTTGTTCGATTTCTTGGTGGAGTTGGCGCGCTGCTTGGCGCATATGTCGCCGGATTTCTAGCCTTGACATTGTTGGCCTCACGAAGTGTGTAGGAACCGCTGATGAGTGTGATTGAAAAAGCTGCCAAGCGTTTGGAAGAATTGCGCCGCGCTGGCATTGAAGTGCCGTCAGAAGCGGAACAAAGTGCTGCCAGCGGCCGCCTTCAAAGCACGGCAGATGCAGCCGTGGCACTGGCGACCTCCAGAGTCTTGCAGAATCCCAGCGCGAATGGCGCATCGGTAGTTTCGAAAGTGCCGAGTTCTGCTGCGACTCTTTTTGAACTAGATTTGGCGAAACTCGCAAAGGACGGCTTTGTGACGCCAGACATGCCGCGATCGCGCATTGCGGATGAATTTCGCATCGTCAAGCGCCCGCTCATTGCCAATGCTTCTGGCAAGCGTGCTCAGCCGCTCAAGAACGCCAATTTGATTATGGTGACGAGTGCCGTACCAGGAGAGGGTAAGACCTTTTCTGCGGTCAACCTGGCACTGAGTATTGCCACCGAATTGGATCAGACAGTTTTGCTTGTTGATGCTGACGTCGCACGTCCGTCGCTGCCGCGCGTACTTGGATTACCTCCCGCCGGCAAAGGGCTGCTAGATGCATTACAGAGCAAATCGTTTGACCTTGGACGGGCGCTGATCCGGACCAATGTTGAAAAGCTGACCATTCTCCCGAGTGGTACTCCACATGCGAATGCAACGGAATTGTTGGCAAGCGATGCGATGGTGAAATTGCTGGATGAAATGGCAAACCGCTATTCTGATCGAATCATCGTTTTTGATTCTCCCCCATTGCTTGTCACGACGGAAGCGCGGGTTCTGGCCACGCTGATGGGCCAAATTTTGTTTGTTGTGCGCGCTGAATCGACTCTTCAAAGCGATGTAAAACGCGCGTTGGGTATGATCGAGGCATGCCCTGTCAAGCTCGTATTGTTTAACCAGGCGCGCACCGTCGCACAAGGTGCGTACGGATATGGCTACGGGTACAACTAGCGTCTTGATGAAACCATTTTCGATATTCGCCCCCACGATTGGCGCGGAGTCGCGCCAATTGGAATGGGATCGCATTGGTGAAAGTGTCGCCGATATGTTTGTTGCGGTGCGGGTAATAGCGTGCGTGATTGTGACGATGTGCGCGGTATTTTTACCCGAGCGCGGCGATGCCCAGCCGTTGCCAACTGAACAGACTGCTGTCACCGTTGCGCCCGCATGGCGCGTTACGCCGGAAATAAATGTGACTGAGAGTTATACGGACAATGCTGCGCTCGCTCCCGCCGCGCTCGCGCAGAAAAGCTGGTTGACAGAATCAACTCCTGGCATTCGAATTGAGCACGCCGGAGTTCGCTCCAAGGTCTTTTTGGACCTCCGTTTACGGGATTTTCGCTATAGTGGTAATGCTAACCTTAACAACAGCCAGCGCCTGCTGAGTTCGAACGCTTCAATTGAAGCGATCGACAATTGGTTCTTTGTTGACGCGAGTGCCAATATCACGCAACAAAATCGATCAGCCTTTAGTATCGGAGCCGCACCTAATACCGGCGGACCGAATGGCAATCGGGTTGAGACGACGACCAACCAAATTTCCCCGAACATACGCGGTCGATTTGGTGATGTTGCCATTTATCAGCTACGCGCCGCGGGTACCGATATTCGCACTGACGATGCTGTGTTGCCGAATACGAAAGGCTCCCAATGGACGGGATTCATCAAAAACGAACATGCTGTTTCCGGATTTGGCTGGTCTGTCGTTGGTGATGCGCTGACCTTCCGCAATTTGACCGTTGGTAAGTCTCAGGATGCACGTATTCGTGGTGCGATATCGTATGAAATCAGTTCGCAGTTTCACGTATCGGCGATTACCGGACGGGAGGTCACCAACTACGCGGGCTCAAAAAATGACGGCTCAAATACTTCCGGTGTTGGCCTGGAGTGGTCACCCGGCGAGCGTACCCAGCTTGCGGCCGTAAAAGAAAAGCGCTTTTTTGGCAATAGTCACAGTGTCAATTTCAACCATCGCACAGCGCTGACTGCATGGAAAATCACCAGCACACGAGAAGTCAGCGCGTTGTCCAGTCAGCTCGCTGCAAGTGGGCCAGGCTCAACGGCAGGTCTGTTGTCTGATTTACTGGTTTCGGCGATTCCAGA
>JANYFH010000369.1 GCA_025362705.1 Betaproteobacteria bacterium | reverse complement strand
CGACCACTGGTACTTGAATCAACTTTGACGTCCGGTGACGTGAAGGGTGACATCTATGCCGTCGTTCCCCGATCTTTTGACAAAGTGAGCGAGGCGCTCGTCGTGCCACAAAGCTGGTGTGAGATTCTCATCCTGCATCTGAATACAAAATACTGCCGCGTGTCGCGCGAATCGCAAGGAACAAATCTGTTGATGAACGTCGGCAAGAAATTTGACCAGCCACTTGCGGATTCCTTTCTCCTGACCTTCGTGTGGAAACTGGCAGAACAGAAATCCGATTACCTGCGTGCGCAGTTGAGCGCAAAGTCCGGCCCGCTTAGTACGCACGACTATCAAATAGTGCTCGAAGCCGTGCCGCTGGAAAATGGTACTACGTTCTTGCATTTGTTTTATGCGTATGGATTTGGCGTCACCGGAAAAATCGCGATGCTGGCGTATTTCAATACTGCTGGCCGTACCAAGGTCGGATTCTCCGTGACGGGCACTGACAAAGATGGCCAGCCGATATATGTCGATGGCATGCGCGGACTGGTAGAGCGCAATACCATGCGTTATTACCTTGCCATCGAATCATTCCTTGGTGCACTGGCCACACCGGAAGCTGCGCAGTTCGAGAAACGAATCAACGACTGGTTCAATGCGGTCGAACGTTATCCCCGTCAATTGCATGAAATGGAAAAGACCGAGTACCTCGTGATGAAGCGCAAGGAATATCTGCGCCATCAACAGGATGAAAAGGTAGGGACGCCTGGCTAGCGTCTTAGCCGGATAAGCGTCGATCAGGCGCTTACGCTATTCAGAAACCAGGTGTGCATTTCGCCTTTGCCCTTGATATCAATAGCGCCGCGCTTTTCGAGCACGAACGGTTTACCCAGGCGGTTGCGCGTTGCTTCGGTTACTTGGATACGTCCTGGCACACCGTGAGACTCCATGCGGCTGGCGGTGTTGACAACATCACCCCAGAGGTCATACAGAAATTTGTGTTTGCCGACCACACCGCCCACGGCAGCACCGGTGTCGATGCCGATGCGAACGTTCAACTTGTGCGGGCTCTGTTCATTGAAACTGTTCATGGCCGCAATCATGTCGAGTGCCATGTGCGCGGCACGCACCGCATGATCTGCCACCGGAATGGGTAATCCAGCTGCGACCATATAGGAATCCCCGATCGTCTTGATTTTTTCGAGGCCGCGGGCATCGGCAATTTTGTCGAAACGCGAAAAAATATCGTTGAGCACACCCAACAGCACTTCGACACTCACTCCCTCGGAGAAGTTGGTGAATTCGACGACGTCGGCAAATAAAACGGTAACTTCTGCAAAACTGTCGGCGATTACCTCAGTGAAGCCATCCTCGGTGACGTCGGCGCGCCCTTTCAGGCGCTCGGCGATCGATTGCGGGAGCACGTTCAACAACAGCAACTCCGACTTCCTTTGCGCGGCCACGACCTGATCGTAGAGGCGCTTTGTTTCCAGATGCAACATGCGCACTTCGATCATGTTGTAAACGCGGATCAATACTTCTGCCAGGTCAAATGGTTTGCTGATGAAATCCTTGGCGCCGGCTCTGAGTGCGCGCAGCTTGTGGGAAGGTTGGGCGGTAATCACCAGCACCGGAAGATAGCCGTCGGTTTCGATTTCCTTCAGGCCTTCCATCACCTGAAATCCGTCCATGCGGGGCATCTGCAAATCAAGGAGGATCAGGTCATAGCGGTTCTTGAGATGAAGACTGCACACATCGGCCGAATTTGTTGTGGACGTTACGAAAGCATAACCGGCACCGCGCAGCATCTGCACGAGCAATTGGACGTTAGCGCTCTGATCATCAACGATCAGCACTTTGCCGTTGAAAACGTCGGTTGAAGTTGTCATGAGCGTGGCTCCGCGCTATTTGCTTTTTTCAGCGTGTTTCGCGGCGAATTTCAGCGCGGCATTTAGCGCAGCCATGAATTCACTGACTTTGATCGGCTTGGTGAGGTAGGCGAAGAATCCTGCCTCCATGCCTTTCTTGATATCGGCCGACATGGCATTGGCGCTGATGGCGAGCACGGGGATGTGTGCCGTGAGCGGATCTTCACGGATTATTTTCAGCGCCTGGATACCGCTGATACCGGGCAAATTTATGTCCATCAGGATCACCTCCGGCAAATTTTCGCGTGCGAGTTTGATGCCGAAAATTCCGTCGGTTGCTGTTAGCAGCCGCATTTCGGGACGACGCGCGATAAGCTGCTCGACGAGTGTCAGATTGGCGAGATTGTCCTCGACGTAGAGCAGGGTGTGCAGCGCCGCGCCGCGATGGGCCTGCACCTCGACCTGTACGGCGGTTTTGGGTTTTTCAAACGTAAACTGAGGTGCAGAAGCCGAGCTCAATTCAAACCAGAACTCGCTTCCCGCGCCCACCTTGCTCTCCACGCCAATTACGCCGCCCATCAGTTCGACCAATCGCTTGTTCATCACGAGGCCGATACCGGTGCCCTCCTCGGTGCTGGTTTCCTGCCCGAGCCGGTTGAAAGGCTGGAAAAGCTGTGCCAGCTTTTCTGCGGCCAAACCTTCGCCCGAGTCTCTGACGCTGATGCGCGTACCCCCGGATTTACCTGTGTTGCATTCCACAATAACCGTTCCGCCCGGTTTGTTGTATTTGATCGCGTTGGACAGAAAGTTGATGAGCACTTGTTTGAGCCGCGTGCGATCAGCACTTACAAACGGCGGAACATCGAACGCAGGAAAACTCAGCGTGATACCGCGCTTTTGCGCTTGCGGCTCGATCATGGCGCGGCATTCGGTCAAGACGTCGGCCAGCGACACCGGTTCGGCCGACAACGTCAGCTTTCCGGACTCAACTACTGCGAGATCGAGAATTTCGTTGATGAGTTCCAGCAGATACCATCCCGCGTGCAAGATCTGGTCGATGCTGGCTTTTTGGGTGGGAGATGCCGGCGGCGAGTCAGAGTCCATCAACTGGGCGAACCCTAGTATCGCGTTGAGCGGCGAACGAAGCTCGTGGCTCATGCTGGACAGAAAATCTGACTTGGCAAGGTTGGCTTTTTCCGCCACTACCTTGGCGCTCTCCAGTTCAACGTTGGTTTCCTGGAGCGCCTGATCGAGACGTTTCCTCTCAGTGATATCGCGCGCGGCGGCAAACACGCCTTGCAGTGTTCTGTCTCGATCATAGAAGGTGGTCGCGTTATACGACACCACTGTTTCCTTGCCGTCTCTGGCGCGCGCGGTGAGCTCGTAGTTGGAGACCTTTTTTTCGCTTAACACCAACTTGATTCCCGCTTCAGCCCGCTCCGGATCGGTGAAGTAATTCTTGAACGGCGCACCAATCAACTCGTCACGCGTGCAATCGGTGAGCGCTTCCATCTGCTTGTTTACGTCGGTAATGATGCCCGACGGATCGGTCGTCATTAGCGCGTCGATGTTGGACTCGATGAGCGAGCGTGTGTAGAACTGCTGGTCGCGCAAACGCTGATCGAGCTTTCTTTGCTCTGCTTCCACGAGTTTTCTGGCCGTATTGTCGGTACCGATTAGAAGGTAGCCGATGATCCCGCCCTGCGCATCGCGTAGCGCCGTGACCGACACCACGGCGGGAAAGCGGGTGCCGTCCTTGCGAATGTAGGTCAGCTCATAAATGTCTTCGATGCCGCGCGAAGCCTTGAACACCAGCGCCTCAAAACCTGGCTGAATCGGCGTGGCGAGCTCAACGCTCAACGCTTTGGCACGTGCGATCACTTCCTGCGGATCCGAAATATCGGCGGGCGTAATCTTGTTCATCACCTCCGCAGCGCTGTAGCCCAGCATTCTCTCGGCACCGATATTGAAAATCTGGATCACGCCTTTCGCGTCGGTGGCGATACTTGAAAAGTTGGCGCTGTTGAAAATCGCACTCTGCAATGCGCCCGCCTTGAGTAGCGCTTCTTCGGCTTGTTTGCGCGCGGTGTTGTCAGTCCCAATCAGTAGGTAGCCGATGATGCCTTCCTGTGCATCGCGCAGCGCGGTGACCGACACCACAGCCGGAAAGCGGCTACCATCCTTGCGAAAGTAAGTCAGTTCATAAATGTCTTCGATGCCGCGCGAGGCCTTGAACACCAGCGCTTCAAAACCCGGCGTGATTGGGGTGCCCAGTTCGAGGCTCAAGGCTTCGGCCCGTGCGATCACTTCCTGCGGATCCGAAATATCGGCGGGCGTAATCTTGTTCATCACGTCTGCGGCCGCGTAGCCGAGCATGCGTTCGGCACCGACGTTGAAAATCTGGATCACACCTTTCGCGTCGGTGGCGATACTTGAAAAGTTGGCGCTGTTGAAAATCGCGCTCTGCAATGCGCCCGCCTTGAGCAGCGCTTCCTCAGCTTGCTTGCGCGCGGTGTTATCGGTACCGATCAAAAGGTAGCCGATGATCGCATCCTGTGCATCGCGCAACGCCGTGACCGACACCACGGCGGGAAAGCGGCTGCCGTCCTTGCGAATATAGGTCAGCTCATAAATGTCTTCGATGCCGCGCGAGGCCTTGAACACCAGCGCCTCAAAGCCCGGCTGAATCGGCGTGGCGAGTTCAACGCTCAACGCTTTGGCACGTGCGATCACTTCCTGCGGATCGGAAATATCGGCGGGCGTGATCTTGTTCATCACGTCTGCGGCCGCATAGCCGAGCATGCGTTCAGCACCGACGTTAAAAATCTGGATGACGCCTTTCGCGTCGGTGGCGATACTTGAAAAGTTGGCGCTGTTGAGAATCGCGTTCTGCAAGGCTCCCGTTTTTAGCAACGCCTCCTGACGCCGAACCTCGGTGATGCCTTCCGCTGTGCCAGCCGCGGTGGTAATGGGATTGGGAACTGCGGGTTCGCGGGTTGTTGCGGGCATGGCCGACCTTTGTGAATGCGTGAATGACTCTGGTGGATTGCGAGGCCGAAAACGCGCAACGTTCCAAGCGTGCCGAGCAACTGCCCTTCATCATATTGAAAATACGGCGGCTTACTGTACGTTGTCGCACATAGACCAACAATTTATGCGCAGTCAGTGCTTTCTCGAATTATCTATAACACAAGCGTCGGCGCGGGAACGACTGTTTTCAGGGGGTACAGAGTATTTTCTCAGCATCTACAGCTCAAATACCGTGCCCTCGAGACCGGGCATGACCTGATAATCAGGCCGCGCCTTTTCAACAGCCAGCGTCAATAAAAGGTCAAGATCCGCGTCGGTGTGGTCGGGGTCGTGATGAAACGGCACGAGCGCCTTCACGCCGGTCAGTGTGCCGAAATCCAGTGTCTGGTTAATTGAGCTATGCCCCCAGCCGCAGTGGCAGCCGTATTCGGCAGCGCTGTACTGACTATCGTGGATCAATAAATCCGCATTTGCCGCGAGCGTTCCACCCGACGTCCACTCGCGCGGGAGAGCAGGAAAGCGCAGCGCGCCGAGTGCTGGTTCGTGATCGGGCAGGTAAGTCAGCACGTGGCCTTCGGGTGATTTGATGCGATAGCCGACTGTGGGGCCGGGGTGGCACACCAGTGCGGACGAAACGCGGAACTCGCCGATGTCGGCGTCACCGCGCGGAACTTCATGAAACAGGAGCTTGCATGGGAGCTCGTTCAGTCGCACCGGGAACAGCGGCGGTGACAGATAGCGCTTGAGCCGGGCTTGCAGGTTTTGTGTGGAACTGGCTGGCCCCCAGATATGCACTTCGACATCGGCGCGATATAGCGGGCTGAAGAATCCCAGGCCAAGGATGTGGTCCATGTGCAGATGTGTGAGAAGTACGTCCACGCGACGCACAGAATCGGGGATTGTTTTTGCGAAACGGCGTATGCCGGTTCCCGCATCCAATACCAGCACGGTGCCAGCGCGGCCAATCACGCCTACGCACGAAGTGTTGCCGCCGTACCGGGCTGTCTCCGGGCCTGGCGTGGCGAGCGAGCCGCGGGTACCCCACAAGGTGACCTGCATCTCAGACTTCCCAGAAAATCATCTGCGCACCGAGGAACTGACCGCCCTCGCCGATAAGCGGATACGCGGTGAGATTCACATGCCGCCATTCGCGATTCTCACAACGCATCCACACGGTTCGGGCGATGGGTCTGCGCTCGGAAATCGCCAGCATCAGAGGCCGGCCTTCGTGTGCGATGGGATTCCTTGCTTCATCTTCAAGCGCAAAGAGATTGCTCCATTCGGCAGCGGGCATTTCCCCGGTTTCGTCGAAGCGCTGACCCAGAATCAATTCGGCGGGCTCGTTGTAATAAATGAGCGCGCATTCCGTGTCGACGATAACGATAGGCATGGCAAGACTGCTTGCCAGTTGCCGGGCCAGAATAATTTGTATCGGTTTGGGAGATGAAATTGTGTTGCCTCTTGAAAGTGAACGGCGTGTTTGTATCCGCGTCGCAGATTGCGAGGGGCGCGTCAGGTAGCTGCAGCAACAAGCATAGTGCGTTGCGGATCAGTACCGCGTCCGTCTGTTAGCGCACAGTAAGCGATGAAAGTACTTTGCCGTTTGCGGTGCATATTTATAATAAACACAAGAACTGGTGCGCCTTTCAGAACGTTTTCGGCCTGAAAGGCGCACCAGTGCTGGAGTTTCTCGAAAGGAAACTTCTATTGATCCGGCGATTCAACATATTTAATCGCCGGATCAATATTTGCCTCCGTTCGTGGTGAGCCTGTCGAACCACCAGTGCGCCAGGCCTTGATTCAACTTAGCCCACCCAACCCTTCGACAAGCTCACGGCGAACGGCAGGAGGTTTCGAGAAGTTCCCCAGAGGGCCAGACACCTCTGGCCGCCCAATCCACGCATCGGTAATTTTCAGCGTTGACGTATTGCTGTGTATGCCAGCGCACCGACGGCAGCTAAATTCACGATTAGCCTGTATCTCCCATGTCTACAGACAACGAAGAAAGAAATCACCATGAATTTCAACATGAGTATTGGACCACTGATCTCACTGATCGCCGGCATTCTTATTCTCGTCATGCCAAAGCTGCTGAACTATATCGTCGCGATTTACTTGATTGCCATCGGAATTCTTGGTCTCGTCGGTACTGGCAGCTTTCATCTGCGATAAGTCTTGCACAAACGAGTGGGAGAAAGCGGCTTATGTCGAAACCACTCAAAGGCGTATTGGTTGCGGTGGCAACCATGGTGGGCATTTGCGCCTACGCTTTGGCTATTCCAGCGACCACGGCTGACGGTTTTAGCGCGTCGGCAAGCGATAGACACAATGGCGTCGTCGAATTCGTATCTGCGCGCGATGTTGGTTTTCACAGAAGCGCAGTTCCAGTTGCAGCGCTCTATCGGGCACACCAGGACTTTTCCAACTCGCGCTCAGAATGTTTCGTACCCGCTGATGACGATTTCAAAATCAAACCGGGAAAAATCCTCGCGCGCGTGGCATCGATTTCACAGTGACGTTATTCGAATGACAAGAAGAATTGCGAGCGCCTTGGGTATTGTGGCAAACGCTTTAGGAATCACTATTGCCTGCTTTGTACGCAATCGCACAGACGCTGTATTGGCTGATCTGTAGCCTTGATCCTGACGCTGGTGTTGTTGCAATCTGGGTTCGTTAGAGCAGATTTTCGCAATACCAAAATTCAAGACTATTGCCTTGAGGGCGTCCCGGCGCTTGCCTTTATTTTCCCCTTGTTTCCCTTTCTCAGGAGAGTACTTCATGAACACCTTTAAACGCTTTTCCGCATTTCTTGCTGCTTTCACCATGATGTTTATGCTTGGTTGCGCGTCCACCGCGAAACAAGAAGGTACGGGCGAATACATTGATGATTCGGTAATTACGACGAAAGTAAAAGCGGTAATTTTTGAAGAGCCTGGTTTGAAATCGGCTGAA
>JANYFH010000337.1 GCA_025362705.1 Betaproteobacteria bacterium | reverse complement strand
TGGTGTCCGGTGTCACCGAGATTGGATTCACCGAACATCAGGCGATCGCGCATCGCTGCCACGTTGGTGCCGTCGCGCAACAGCTTGAAAAACCAGGCGCCGTCGATAGTGTCGCCGTACATTACGGCACCGATCAGTTTGTCGTCTTTGATGACGAGTTTTTTGTACACACCAGCGCCGGGATCGGCCAGCACGATGTCCTCGGTGCCGTCGCCGCTGGAAAAGTCGCCGGCGGAAAACAAATCGACACCGGTGACCTTGAGCTTGGTTGAAGTAAGCGAGCCAACATATTGCCCGATACCGTATTGCGCCAGATGATTGGCGCAAACTTTGGCCATTTCGAACAACGGTGCAACGAGACCGTAAGCGATACCGCGATGATTGGCGCACTCGCCAACGGCGTAAATGCGCGGGTCGAAAGTCTGCATGGTGTCGTTGACCACCAAGCCGCCGGGTCTGGCAGCTGAGCAGTGCAGGCCCGCCGATTCAGCGAGCGCCGTATTGGGACGAATGCCGACTGCCATGACGACCAACTGCGCAGGAATTTCCTCGCCGCTTTTCAGTTTGACCGATTTCACGCGCCCCGCTTTACCGCCTTCCGCATCACCGATCAGCGCTTCTGTATTCGCTTCCAACCGGAACTGCAGTCCCTTTGCCTCCAGGTTTTTTTGCAGCATGTTGGCAGCGGTACGATCAAGCTGGCGTTCCATCAGCCACGGCATGACGTGAATGACGGTGACATTCATGCCGCGCAGCTTGAGGCCATTCGCGGCCTCAAGTCCGAGCAGCCCTCCTCCAATCACCACCGCATCCTGATACTGGCTTGCGGCCGCAATCATTTGTTCCGTGTCGTAAATATCGCGATAGGTCAGTACACCTTCCAGCTCTTTTCCGGGCAGCGGCAGGATGAACGGATTCGATCCCGTGGCCAGCAGCAAGCGGTCGTAGTGTTCACGCGTGCCGTCATCGGCGATCACCTCGCGCGCCTTGCGATCAATCTTCACGATCTTCTTGCCCGTGTGCAAGCGGATGTGATTTTCTGCGTACCAGTCGAGATCGTTTAACACGATGTCTGGCAGCGTTTGCTCGCCCGCCAGTACCGGCGAGAGCAGGATACGGTTGTAGTTCGGATGTGGCTCGGCGCCGAAAACGCTAATCTCATATAGGTCAGGTGCAAGCTTCAACAATTCCTCGACTGTGCGAATGCCAGCCATTCCATTGCCGACGACGACGAGCTTCATTTTTGCCATGATGTTCATGATTGGTTACGCCGCCGCCCGTAACTGCTTCTGATACAGGAACTCCAGCACCTGCCGCCGGCAATCCAGATACACCGGATCGGACAGCAGTTTCAGGCGATCACGCGGCCGCGCGAGCGGCATGGTAACGATGTCACCAATCGTCGCCGCCGGTCCATTGGTCATCATCACGATGCGATCCGAGAGCAACACCGCCTCATCGACATCGTGCGTCACCATGACGACCGTGCTTTTGATTTCAGCAACGATGCCCATCAGTTCATCCTGCAGCTTCGCGCGGGTGAGCGCATCGAGCGCACCAAACGGCTCATCCAGTAACAACACCTTGGGCTGCATCGCGATAGCTCGGGCAATGCCAACCCGTTGCTTCATGCCGCCGGAAATTTCGCCGGGATGCTTCTGTTCGGCGTGCGACAGCCCCACCAGCTTTAAGGCAGTGTGCGTGCGTTCGTTTAGCTGGGCTTTTGATTCGGTATCCCCAAACACCCGCTCGACCGAGAGATGAACGTTGCCGAAACAAGTCAGCCAGGGCAGCAGCGAATGGTTCTGGAACACCACGGCACGATCAGGCCCCGCTCCTTTGACTTCACGATTGGATAACAAAACGACGCCATCCGTGGGATAGAGCAACCCCGCGATCATGTTCAGGAGCGTCGATTTACCGCATCCAGAGTGGCCAATGAGGCTAACGAACTCTCCCTGCTGGATCAGGAGATTGACGTCGCGCAAGGCTTCAAAGCGTCCGCGTTTGGTGTCGAAAGCCATGCCGACGTTTTCGATGGAGAGAAATTTTTGCATGATGGTTCCTGTTAGGCCTGACTCAGGCTTGACGCTTATGCCTGATATTCGTAGCTGAATTTTTTCGCGATGAACACCAGCAATTGCTCGAGCAGCAAACCGACAATGCCGACGACAAATATGGCGATGATGATGTGCTCGACGTTGAGGTTGTTCCATTCATCCCAGATCCAGAAACCGATACCCACACCGCCGGTCAGCATTTCTGCTGCAACAATGACGAGCCACGCAACGCCAATCGAAAGACGAATACCGGTGAGGATGTAGGGCAGCGTCGCCGGCAGCAGAATTTTCGAAATTATTTTCCACGGCGAAAGATCAAGTACTTTGGCCACATTGAGATAATCCTGCGGCACCCGCGATACACCGACGGCTGTATTGATGATGAGCGGCCAGATTGCTGAAATAAAAATCACCCAGATCGCCGCCGGGTTCGCTGCCTTGAACACCAGCAAACCGATGGGCAACCAGGCAAGTGGCGACACCGGGCGCAGCAGACTGATGATCGGCGACAACATGCCATTGAGAAACGCGACGCGACCGATCAGAAAGCCCAGCGGAATCCCCACCAGCGCGGCCATGCCAAAGCCAATGCCAACTCGCTTCAATGAGGCCAGAATGTTCCAGCCGATGCCTTGGTCGTTGGGTCCCTTCTGGTAAAACGGGTCGCTGAACAACTGCACCGCTGAGAGCCATGTCTTGCCTGGGCCGGGAAGATTGGGGCTGGAGGTCGCCACGATTGCCCACACGCCAACAAACATCAACAGACCCAGCAGCGGCGGCAGGACAACCATGGTCCATTTCATGATGATGGGTTTCATGCTGCTCCCCGTTTTGACGACGACAGCAAGTTTTGGCGGCGCAATACTGGGCGCGCCGGGATGCGACGGTTCGTCGATGGAAATTTCTTTGGCTAAGGCACTCATAACTGGGGCTTTTACGCCTTGATCTTGAAAGAGGCGGCGTATTTCTTCGGATCCTTGCCATCCCACACTGTGCCGTCGATCAGCTTTGACGTGCGCATCTCCGACTTCGGCAACGGCACCTTGGCCATCGCAGCTGCATCTTTGTAAATCCCAATCTGGTTGACCTGCTTGGCCACAGCGAGATAGTCCGGATCATCTTTCAGCAATCCCCAACGCTTGTGCTGTGTGAGGAACCACATGCCGTCGGAAAGATACGGGTAATTCACCGCGCCCTCGTTGTAAAACTTCATGTAATCCGGATCCTTCCATTGTCGGCCAATGCCATTGTCGTATTGGCCCTCAAGGCGCTGATCGATCACATCGACCGGACAATTGACGTATGACTTGTCGGCGATTATCTCCGCCACTTTTTTGCGGTTAGCCATGACATCAATGAATTTGGATGCATCCAGAATCGCTGCCGTCATGGCACGCGCGGTGTTGGGATTGTTCTTTACAAATTCAGCTGTGGTACCCAGTGTTTTTTCCGGATGGTCTTTCCAGATGCCCTGCGTGGTCTCGGCAGTGAAGCCGATCTTGTCGTAGATGGCGCGATTGTTCCAGGGTTCGCCGACGCAGAATCCATCCATATTGCCGACCCGCATGTTGGCCACCATTTGCGGCGGTGGCACCACGATATTCTTCACGTCTTTGAACGGATCGATGCCGTAAGTGGCGAGCCAGTAGTAGAGCCACATCGCGTGCGTTCCCGTGGG
>JANYFH010000285.1 GCA_025362705.1 Betaproteobacteria bacterium | reverse complement strand
TTGACGTTGAACAGACCGCTTTCGTCGCGAAAGAATCCTGTCGCCAGCGCACCTTCAATTGGTTGCGCGCCGATCGGCTGCGCCCAGCGTTGCGTGAGATCGACACTGCTATTGTTTTTCTGAAACTCGAACAAGGCCGATCGTGCCCATTGCAGCATCGGTTGCGCAAACAGCATCGCCTGCGCGCGTTCGGTCGCACGCGCGGTGCGGGTGAGCGCGTGGCTTTGTTGCACGAGCAGGAATGCGGCAATGCTGGCCGCGAGCATCACGACCAGCAATGCAGTGATGATGGCCGTGCCGTGCTGGCGGCGGGTGTTTGTTAATGCGCGCATCAATGTCCCGCCGAAAGAGTAAACAGCCGCGTGTATTGCTCGCCCGATGTCAATGTAATTGACAGTTCCAGCGCAGAGGGAAAATAAGTCAGGTCGCCAACGTTGGATTGCCATTCCGCAGCGTAATTACCGGCGCGATCCATCGCGCGCCATTTGGCATCACGCACATCGCTTAGCGCCGTATAAGCCTGCGGCACGACGCGCGGTGCCATATCGAGGCTGGTCCACATCAGCAGTTGTAAGGTGCCGTCGCGCAGGCGATAGCCGATGCGCTGCGGGCCCGACGACGCCCCGACCGACCCGCCGAAGCCGCCGCGCGTGAATACCAACGAGGCGTCGTTTTCCGATGGCGGCAATGGTGAAAGCCGCATTGCACTTTCCTTCTGGTTGTCGGCATTGCGTACGCGCCGATCAATCACAGCGGAAAAATCATTCTCCAATCTGGCGAACAGCAACGCCACATCGCGCATCCGACTGCTTTGCACATTGAGGTGTTCGCGCGTTTTAAATAGCGAATCGAGCGTGCGGTACGAGATAACAGCGAGCACCGCAAAGATGGTCATGGCCACCAGTAATTCGATGAGCGTGAATGCGCGCTGGCGATATTTCATGGAATCTCGCCAGCCGGTTGCACCATATACGCAGTGAGGGTCGTCAGCGTTTGCGCATCATTGGGGCGGAACACGCGCAGCTCGATTTTGCGAAACGCCGCGTTGGGCGTATCAGACGCCGTTTGCTGCCACGCGAAATCGATGCCGCCCATGGTGCTGGTTCCGGTCGCCGTTCCGCTGGCGGGGAAGCTTCTGGTGGCTGTCAGTAGTGCCACACGATTTTGCGCCACCCACGTTGCGAGCGTGCGTAATTTGGATTCTTCGGCACCCACGGTCGCGATGTTCGCGGCACGCGCTGCCGCTGCTAGCGCAACGCCAAGGATGATCAGTGCGATGAGTACTTCGATCAGGGTGAACCCGCGTGCTTTGCTGAAGCCACTTGCGCCGTGCATTTTTATTTCGCCTTGAAGCGCAAGTTGCCGAGGGCATCGCCGACGATGGTCATCGCTGCGGAAGGGGACGCCAACGAGAGTTCGAACGGCAAGCTTACGCCGACAGGCAGGAACGTTATCTGTGCGTCTTTCGCAGCGATTGCGTTACCTGCGATTGTCAATTGCGCATGTACACCGTTGGCGAAGGCACGTGGTCTTAGTTCGGGCGCGTTTGAAGGATTCCAAAGCTCCCGATTGTTTGGATCGCGTTCAAAAAACTCGAGCTTGTCAGTATCAACGTGAGCAGCAATAATGCGACCGCCAAATGCCGCTTCATCGCGCGCGACTTGCAGGAGTGTCAACACACGCTCACTCTCCTGCCGGGTCAGTTGTTCGTCACTGGGAAAGAGATTTGGTATTGCAACTGTGAGTGTGATGCCGATGATGACCAGCACCAGCATTATTTCAATGAGTGTGAATCCTGATTGCTGTTTGATCGATGGGGCCACCGATCACAAACTCCATGAGCCAATATCCGCCGCAGATCCTTCGCCACCAGGCTGGCCATCGGCGCCGAGGCTGTAAACATCAATCTCACCGTGCAGCCCGGGATTGAGATACTGGTATGGTCGTCCCCACGGGTCGTTTGGCAGGCGCTCGAGATAGCCGCCAGTCTTCCAGTTCAGCGGCAGGGGATTCGTGGTTGGTTTCACCGTCAACGCAGTCAATCCCTGATCGGTCGAAGGGTAGACCGCGTTATCGAGGCGATACAGCTTCAATTGCTGCATGACGACGGCGATGTCGGCCTTCGCCGCCGTGACCCGTGCCTGATCCGGACGATCAAGCAATCGCGGAACGACAACCGCAGCCAGAATGCCGAGGATGACAACGACGATCATGATTTCTACGAGGGTGAATCCGGTGTATTTTTTCATGGGTATTTCAGAATGAAGTTCAAAGGGAGCATCGGGTATAGAGCCCGCTGGAATACGCATAGCGAATTTCATAAACTCTTTTATTGGCGGGCATTTCAGACCATTCTTGCTCCAAACACCGCGCCAGTGCTAGTGTTTCGCTAAACTATTTTACCAACTGATTCAATTCAAATATTGGCAGCAGCACCGCCAGCACTATCGCCAGTACCACGACGCCCATAAACAAAATCATTGCCGGTTCAATCATTGCGGCGAGTGCTGCGATGCGGATTTCGATATCGCGCTGCTGTTGATTGGCCGCAGTCGCCAGCGTCTGCGGCAATTTCCCGCTTACTTCACCGGATGCAATCAGGTGCACCAGTACCGGTGGAAAACGCTTGCTCTGGCCAATCGCCTGCGAGAGACCAGCGCCTTCGCGAACGTTGACCGCGGCACGTTCAATGGCGTCCTTCATCGGCAGGATTGTGACCACGCCAACGCTCGCGCTAAGTGCGGTGAGTACCGGCACGCCACTGCCAACGAGAATCGATAGCGTCGCAGCGAGTTGTGATGACTGTTGTGCGCGAATGGTTTTGCCAATAACGGGCAGCGACAGCAGCCAGGTGTGCCAGCGGCGACGCACGGCTTCGCGCTTGAGCGCGGCACGCGCCGCAAAAAATCCAGCGATGGCAATCAACAGCCAGAAGATGCCTGTGACCTGAAAAAAACGCGACACCGCCAGCAGCGCGCGCGTGAACAAGGGCAGCGTTTGCCTGGTCGTCTCGAATACGCCCACCACCTGCGGCACAACATAGATCATCAAGCCGGCGACGACCAGCACGCAGACGCTGAGCACGATCATCGGATAAATCATTGCGACCAGCAGCTTTTGCCGCATCGCTTGCTGTGCTTCGACGTGGTCTGCCAGGCGATTAAGTACGTCGGGAAGTTTGCCCGATGATTCGCCCGCAGAGACTAGCGTCTGATACAAATCGGAAAATGTTTCGGGATAGGCAGCCAGCGATTTGCCCAGGGGATTTCCCTCTAGCACGCTGCCACGCAGGCGCGCCAGCAGTTGGCGTTCTTTTTCAGATTCGGCTTGTTCAATCAGCGCGTCGAACGTTTGCTCGACCGTCAAGCCGGCACCCAATAAGGTTGCGAGCTGGCGGGTGATGCGGGCAAGTGCATCGGTGCCTAATTTTCCGCCGCGGCCGGCTTTGCCTGCATCGGCATCGTTGGCCGCAATGATGAGTGTGACATCGAGTGGAAACAATCCCTGATGGCGCAATTGCGAACGCGCGAGACGTGGGCTGTCAGATTCCAGAACACCGCGCTGCTCGCGGCCATCGATGTCGTATGCGGTGTAACGATAGCCGGGCATGTTGAGACACTAGTCCCTGGTGACTCTTAACACTTCTTCGAGCGAGGTCACGCCATCGGCCACCCAGCGCAGTCCATCCTCGCGCAGCGGCACCATGCCTGTACTGATCGCCGCTGCGGCGATGTCGCTCTCCGCCGCGCCGTCGTGAATGAGCTTGCGCAGAGTTTCATCGACCGCAAGTAGTTCATAGATGCCGGTGCGTCCTCTGTATCCGGTGACGGAATCGGTTGGCTCAAACAATCTGGAAATTTTCCGATCGTCCGGGTTGATACTCGCGGCAAGCATGTTGCGTTCGGCATCGTCGGGCGTTCGCTCGCGGCGTGACGCAGGATTGAGTTTTCGCACCAGTCGTTGCGCAAGCACGCCGGACAGCGTGGACGCGAGCAGATATGGCTCGATACCCATATCGACCAGTCTCGTTACTGCCCCCGCCGCGGAATTGGTGTGCAATGTCGCCAATACCAGATGTCCGGTGAGTGAAGCCTGTACCGCAATCTGTGCGGTCTCAAGATCGCGTATCTCGCCGATCATGATGACATCCGGGTCCTGCCGCAATATCGCGCGCAGGGCACGTGCAAATGTCATCTCGATGCGCGGATTCACTTGTGTCTGGCCGACACCATC
>JANYFH010000233.1 GCA_025362705.1 Betaproteobacteria bacterium | reverse complement strand
GACAAAGTCAAAATTGACCGCTCGTTCGTACGCGATATTCCGCGCGACGACGATGATGTCGCGATCACGGTTGCCATCATCAATCTGGCGGCGAGCCTTAATCTCAAGGTCGTTGCCGAAGGCGTGGAGACCGAAGAGCAGACGCATTTTCTTGAAGAACACCAGTGCGATTTCCTGCAGGGCTACCACATCGCGCGGCCGCTTCCGGCTGCCGACGCGCTTGAATGGTTGAAGAGCCACCGATCCTGATCAGGCACTCGCGTACAATCGCACTTGCATAAGGTGCTTCAGCGATAGAGCAATATTCGCTGGCGTTAAACGGGAAGCCTGCATTCAGGCACTGCCCCCGCAACGGTGATTGGTTTACTTGCAGTCGAAATGCCACTGGATGTCGCGTGTTTTTTGCGCGTACCTTCGGGAAGGTGACTACAAGCGCAGTCGGTGTTTCCGCGCCTGCACGCCATCAGTCCGGATACCGGCCTTGGCACCAGCTTGCTCCACTACGGTGGGTCGGGCGGGTCGGTGTGCACAGGCGCTGGTGACATTGTCAGCACCTGGCATGAAGAACCACGCAGCTTGCGGGGACGCTCGCTGCACCATATCCGGAAATTCCATGAAAGCCAACAAGCGTAAATTTATTATCCTGTCTTCCCTCGCCGTTTCACTTCCGGCGTTTGCACAAACACCATCGCAGGTCGAACAACTTGTCATCACCGCAGCACGTGCGCCGCAATCGCTGGGTACCGTGCTCGCCACCATTAACGTCATTACCCGCGACGAGATCGATGCGGCCGGTACCGCAACACTCGCCGAATTATTGCAGCGTAAAGCCGGTGTCGAAATCCGGTCCAATGGTGGGCCGGGGCAGCCGGCAGGCGTATTCATTCGTGGTGCAAACAGTCAACACACGCTGGTATTGGTGGATGGCCTGCGGCTGGGCTCTTCCACTTCTGGTGCCGCCGCGTTTGAAAATATTCCTCTCGACTTGATTGAGCGAATCGAGATCGTCAAAGGCCCGCTATCCAGCCTCTATGGCTCGGATGCGATTGGCGGCGTGATCCAGATTTTCACGCGAAATCTTGATCGCTCGCGTCTTCAGGCTAATGTCGGCTTCGGTTCCGATTCGGCGTATGCCGTCAGTGCGGGATTCACCGCGGTCGAGAATAAAACATCGGTCACACTGAACGCCGGTTATCGCCAGGTGCGCGCACAGTCGGCGACCAATGCGGATGCTGGCAGTTTTACGTTCAACCCGGATCGCGATCCATACAAAAACAGCAACGCGAGTTTCAATATTTCGCATACGCTGTGGCAAGGCGAAACAATTTCGTTCAAGGCCTGGCAGTCACGTGGAACGGCGCATTTTGACAACGGCCCCACCGACGACTCAAGGAGCAAACAAACGCTATCCGGCCTCGGCGTGTCAACTGAAAATCAAATCACACACGACTGGGTTTCACGCATCAACATCGGCCAGACCACCGATGACATTCGCACCACGTCGTCTTTTCCCGGAACTTTCAAGACTGACCAGAAACAGGCGGTTTGGATCAATGAATTCAAAACACCCCGTACTACTTCCAGCGCGGGAATCGAGTGGCGTGAAGAAAGTGTGGCGTCGACAACCAATTACGACCAGAAAAAACGCAAGACCGCGTCGCTATTCGCAGGTTATCTCGAACGCATCGGGCCATCGGGTGAACAGCAATTCGATTTTTCGCTGCGTCGCGATGAAGAAACTCAATTCGGCCGACGCAATACCGGCAGCATTGCCTACGGTGTTCAATTGGCACCCGCCCTGCTCGTCTATGCGCGCGGCGGTCGTGCCTTTCGTGCGCCCTCGTTCAACGATCTCTACTATCCAGGCTTTTCCAATCCGAACCTGAAGCCGGAACGCAGCGATCAGGCTGAAATTGGTGCGCGCTGGAATAGCGCCGCGGTGCGCGCGTCATTGGTGCGCTTTGACAATCGCATCGAAGACCTCATCGCATACGACTTCGTTACCTCCACCACATTGAACATTCGCAACGCGCGCATCAAGGGCTGGGAACTGTCCGGCGACAGCGTACTCGTGGGACTAGGTATCAAGGCCTCGCTTACATCGCAGCACCCCATCGATGCCGACACCGGCCAGCAATTGCGTTCGCGCGCGAAACTGTTTGGCAGTATTGCGCTGGATCACACCAACGGCAAATGGCGAATCAGCAGTGATGTAACCGGAAGCGGGCGGCGCTACGATTCTGCGACCGAGTCGGCAAGCGCACGCATGGGTGGCTATGCAGTGCTCAATGGGCGGGTCGCGTATCAGGTCAACAAACTATGGGCGGTTGAAGTGAGCGCACAAAATATTACCGACCGTAAATACGAATTGGCGCGCGGCTACAACCCGCAAAATCGCTCGGTGTTTCTGAATTTGAAACTGGCGGGTTTTTAGCTTTTTCCTAGAGCAAAAACATACTAATAACGCCTACAGGCGCGGATTTCCAGACTTAAATTCCTTGAAAGCCGCACCAGTACTAGTGTTTACGATTTGTACTTTACGCTACAACCGTAAGGTGTCGATGTAGAAACTGATACACTTTTTCCCGCCTTCAATTCATCGAGCGCCGCCGCGACGTAATTTTTCGCGATCTTGATATCAGAGATATTGGCCGACCGCTTGTCATCAATACCACCTGCATAAACGAGCGTTCCTTCGCCGTTGATGATGTACATATGCGGCGTAGTTCTGGCGCCGTAGACCTTGCCCGTGGCACCGCTCTCATCCATCAAATAAGCGGATGGCGATGCATTGCTGGCCTTCAGCAACGCGTTCATGACCTCCGGTTTTTTGTAATCCTGATGCTGGGGCTCAGTGGAACTGACCGCCAGCCAGACCACGTCATCTTTGGTGTACTTCGATTGCAGGCTCTGCATGTTGGAAGACTCATAGTGTTTCTTCACGAACGGGCATTCAGGGTTGTTCCATTCCAGCACCACGGTCTTGCCTTTGTAATCATTGAGGCTGACCGCTTTGCCGTTGGTGTCCTTCAGCGTAAAGCCCGGCGCCGGCTGGCCGATGGTGGCGGCCGCACTGGCAGTTGTTACGGCTACGGAGGAAAAGGAAATAGCGGCCGCGAGTATTGAAAGAAGCAGGGTTTGTTTCATTGATGGCTCCTCGGTTTCTGGATGTTGAATGGATACGACGATTAGTATTCAGGAGACGGAAAAAGTTTCGTCAGTGCCAGGGAATCTCAGATCAACAATTGAGCCGAGCC
The DNA here is from genome assembly GCA_025362705.1 of Betaproteobacteria bacterium. Classification (GTDB taxonomy): domain Bacteria; phylum Pseudomonadota; class Gammaproteobacteria; order Burkholderiales; family Usitatibacteraceae; genus UKL13-2. Next base: position 46 of record JANYFH010000233.1, on the reverse strand, counting down.
GCACACTTTACAGCCGCTGGCCATTTTGCGAAGCCTCGACAAGCTG
>JANYFH010000227.1 GCA_025362705.1 Betaproteobacteria bacterium | reverse complement strand
GCAGAATCTGCACACGATCAATGGTTCTGGTCTTGCAGTGGGCAGAACCTTGGTTGCGGTGCTGGAGAATTATCAGAACGCGGACGGTGGTGTGTCGGTGCCGGAAGCGTTGGTGCCGTACATGGGTGGCGTGACGAAACTGAATGTGGTCAAGTGATTCTGTCCCTCCGGCTCACCGCCGGGGAGACACGCTTACTAAATGACCACAACGCTCATCATCATCCGCCACGGAGAAACCTTCTGGAACCGCGAACATCGCATCCAAGGGCATCTCGATAGTGCGCTCACACCTGAAGGCATTGCGCAGGCCGAAGCGTGTGCGAAGCGATTGCTTACCGAGTCAATTGATGCGGTTGTGGCCAGCGATCTGGGGCGCGTGCGGCACACGGCAGAAATTCTGATCGATGGACGGGCGCTGCCGATTGCGTTTGATGCCTCGCTGCGCGAACGCAGTTTCGGCAGTGGCGAGGGCATGACCTACGCGGAAATGGACAGCAAATATCCGCAACTGTTTGTGGAAGCCGGCTTGGTCGATTCTGAATTCACGCTACCCAATGGCGAAAGCCGCACCGCTTTTCACACGCGCGTGAATACTGCAATCAATCAGTTAGCAGTAGCGCACGAGGGGAAGCGGCTGTTGGTGGTCACGCACGGCGGCGTATTGGGCGCGATCTATCGCCGGTTAAATAACATGCCCGTTTCCAGCTCGCAGAGGGTGGCGATTCCCAATGTAGGTTACAACCGGATTTCAGTGCAGCAAGATAACTGGAAAATCGAAGTCTGGGGAGACACCAGTCACTTGGCTGTCGATACATTCGAAGATGCCTGAGCTTTCTTCGGCACACTGAGACTGAGTGTGGTGTCGTCGAGTTGCAGGTCGTATCGAACATCCATGTCCAGCGGTTTTTCAAGTCGCGTAATGATGTCGGTGTAGTTGCGGATATTTTCGACGAACTGCACCGCCTCATCGCCACGCGCGAAGCCGTGTTTCAGTTGTTCGTAGTACTCTGGCTCTTTCAGTTTGAGATAGGCCTTGCGTACATCAAGCCAGGAATCGGCGTTGAGCTTCAATCGCTGTGCGAGGATTCGCGCATCTTCCAGATGGCCGTAGCCCTGGTTGTATGCAGCAAGCGCCAGCCAGGTTCGATCAGGCTCGTTGATGCGTGTGGGAATAATGTCGCGCAGCAGGACAATATATTTGGCGCCACCGATGATGGATTCGCGTGCATCCAGGCGGTTTTTTACTTTCATGCGATCAGCCGTGTCTTCGGTGAGCATCATCAGCCCACGCACGCCGGTCGGCGATGTCGCTAACGGATCCCAATGCGATTCCTGATAGCCGACTGCCGCGATGATGCGCCAGTCGATACCGGTGAGTTGCTGCGCCTCATGAAAGAATGGCCGGAGTTTGGGTAACTGCGACTGGAGTTTTTCCAGGATCGCTTCCGCATCGACTGCTTGAAAGCGATTGACGTGCCCGTAGTAGCGGTCGAGCAGGCGTGTGAGCGTGCCATTATTTTTGATCTTGTCGAAAAACAGTGAGGCGCTTTGCCGCAAATCATCATCGGCAATCGGCGAGAATGCCCAGGCAATTTTATTTTCAAGGCCGATGTTAAACGCCACTGCAAGATCCGGATGCAGACGTTTGCTTACCGCAAAGGCGCTACTGTCGACGATGGCAAAGTCACTTTCCTTTTTCTCAATGCGCCGTAGTAAATCGTCAGGATCCGATTCATTGGGGATCACATCGATGGCGAAGCCAGGAAAGTCGCCGGTCATGTCACGCAACAAATCGTGCGCCGGTGTTTCGGCAATGACGGCGATGTGCTTGGCCGTCGCATCGTGCAACGAGCGCGGTTTTGTTTCAGCCGCGGCGTAGATCAATTGATATTGGATAAGCTTGTAGCTCGGACTGAACGCAAATTTTGTTCGCAGATCGACGCTGGGCGTCAGTCCGGCTGCGGCAATATGCCCGCGTCCCTCCTGCAAGGCACCGAGCAGCTTTTGATAGCTGGGCATCACCACGAATTTCGCCCGGAGGCCGAGCTCCTGGGCGAACAACGTGGCCAGATCATGCTCAAAACCGGTTTGCGTTTCGTCCTTGTTTTTGCCGGCTTGCGGGACATCCTGTGTGGTGGTGGGCCCGCGCAACGTGAGGATCACCAGCTCCCCGGATACGCGCGGCGCCTTCAGTGGCAAACGCAGCCATTCCGGCGCGTAATTGGCCTGTCGCACCGCGACGGTCGCGAGAATGGCAACGACCGCGACGACAAACGTAACGATGATCGAACGCAAAATCAATCGGCGTTTCATATTTTTGGTTGAACCCCGAAGAAGTGTTGTCGAGTTTACGTGATGTTATATCAGTCGTGGTTTTCAATCTTCCGTCTCGCCTGTGATGGTTTTTGGTACTGGTAAATTTATAAAGATTGATTCAGTAAAAATTACCTGGCCTTCCGGTAAAATA
>JANYFH010000226.1 GCA_025362705.1 Betaproteobacteria bacterium | reverse complement strand
CGTCAAGCGCTTTACCGCGTCGATCACGTTTGACAAGCGTCTGGCGCTCGTCGATATCCAGGGTTCGCTTGCGCACGCCAGAATGCTGGCAAGGCAAAATGTGATTGCGGCCACTGACTTGGCTGATATCGAACGCGGTATGGGCGAAATCGAAACAGAGATTCGTGCCGGGCGTTTTGAGTGGCGCATTGATCTCGAAGATGTCCACATGAATATCGAATCGCGGCTGATCGCGGCCATTGGCGACGCCGGCAAACGCCTGCACACCGGGCGCTCGCGCAACGATCAAATCGCCACCGATATCCGCCTCTGGCTGCGCGGGGAGATCGACGACCTTGTCGCGCTGTTGCGTGCCATGCAGTTGGCGCTGGTCGGCTTGGCCGAACAACACCCCGATACCATCATGCCCGGCTTTACGCATTTGCAAGTGGCCCAGCCGGTGACGTTCGGGCATCACGTCATGGCCTACGTCGAGATGCTCGCGCGTGACGAGGCGCGGATGGTTGATTGCAGAAAACGCGTGAATCGTTCGCCGCTGGGTGCCGCAGCATTGGCCGGAACCAGTTATCCCATTGACCGCGAATCTGTCGCCAGGGAACTCGGTTTCGATGGCGTCTGCGAGAACTCGCTGGACGCGGTATCGGATCGCGACTTCGCCATCGAATTCGTTTCCGCGGCGGCGCTAGTGATGACGCATCTGTCCCGATTTTCCGAGGAACTGATCATCTGGATGAGCCAAAGCGTCGGTTTCATCAATTTGCCTGATAGGTTCTGCTATTCCTCGTCGATCATGCCGCAAAAGAAAAACCCGGATGTGCCGGAGCTGATTCGGGGAAAGACCGGGCGCGTGAATGGGCATCTGGTCGCACTCTTGACGTTGATGAAAGGTCAACCGCTGGCGTATAACAAGGACAATCAGGAAGACAAGGAACCGCTGTTCGATACCGTCGATACCGTGCGTGATTCGCTGACAATAATGGCAGATCTGGCGGCTGCGATTGAGGTCAAACCGGAGCGAATGCGGTCTGCTGTGCTACGCGGTTTCGCGACTGCGACCGATCTGGCGGACTACCTGACCAGGAAGGGTCTTGCGTTCCGCGACGCGCATGAGGCGGTAGCGCTGGCGGTGCGGGATGCGGAGAAAATGGGCAAGGATTTAGCGGAACTGCCGATTGATGTGTTGCGCCGGTATTCTGCGTTGATTGATGACGATGTTTATTTGGTATTGTCGCCGGAAGGTTCGGTGGCTGGCCGGAATCATATTGGCGGGACGGCACCGGCACAGGTAAGGTTGGCCGCGGAAAAGGCGAGGAAGCGGCTCGGTACGTAGCGAGAGTAATCCGAAATGCTTTTGGGGATTGCTGTTGGGCGTCTATGGCTCGATTGGCATTGGTGTACCCGCTATTCTTCGTCTGTTTCGCCTCCGCCACCCTTCTCCTCATACAACCAGCAAATCTTGCGCGCTTCGGGTCCCGACAATCTATCCCCCATCAATCCACACCGATATGCGCGCGCTGACAGACGTTCAAAATGCCGACAGCCACTACAGGTACCAAATGGCTGGCCTTCGTTATCGGCCTGAAAGGTGGTGAGAGTCTCACGCAAGGCCGAAACGGCGTTGCGGATACGATTGGGACTGATGTTGCGTGTGGCGTGCTGCCAGGCGCCTTGTGGCTGGGCATCATATAAGAACTGTTCGCCGCTGGTGGAAAGCCGCAGCCGTACCACGCGCCGATCAAGATCATCCTGATAGCGTTCGATCAGACCGCGTCGATCAAGCAGCAACAGACTCTGCGACATCGTGCCTTTGGTCAGCCCTAGGTAAGCCGCCATCGCCTGTGGCGTATTTGAGTACCTGTTGGCACGGGTGAGATACACCAATGCATGGACATGCACAGGCTGCAATTGTTCGTCGGCGCCTGCACGACGAAATTCGGAGCGCAACAGGTTGCCAAGTCGCTCGACCAGCTCAAGAAGTACTTCCGGGCTCTTATCCATGTCAGTCGTTATCGATGTTCGGGGAGCACATTTTTAATGTCGTGTATCGCGTCCTACAAAAAATGGTTTCGAGTCGATACTGTATAGAGTCTATTTTCAACCAAGTATTTTTGGTGTTGATGCGATACTAAGCTGGACGCTCACTTTTATCAAGCGACATTATTTTGTTCTTTGCGAAATCAAATTGTGATTGACATCACAATTCCGCTCTGCTCCGTAATCACTCGGATCAGCAATGATTCCAGCACCTCTTGGCTGCGCGTATCCCGCCATGCAGCGCCATCGAAGCGAAAATGAAAGCCGCCTGATTTCGCGGCCACCCAAATTTCACGATTGAATGCCTGGCGATTGATGATCACCTTGCTGTCGTTCTCAAACTCAAGTGTGAGAATGCCGCCACTGATCTCGCTATCGATATCGGATCCAACCGCATCCAGCGCCGTCTCAATGGACGCGAACGCTGCATCGACGCGCGCATGAAATTCACTCTCATCCATCAGAATCGGTGTATTCATACCCGTGGTACCATCCTTTCAACCCGTTCATCATCATCTAAAGTCACTCTGCCATGCGCCGTATTGTCTTCATTTTAGTCGCTTTGATCTTCTCGTCCTCCATTGCCGCGTGCGGCCAGAAAGGTGCACTCAAATTGCCCCAGGATCCGCCGGTGTCCGCACCGAAAACGAGCACACCCGGAGCCGCCAAATGACCGCGGCGCTGGGTATTTTCGGGGTCCACCGCGCCGTTACTGACGGCGAACTCATGATGGAGGGCGTGTCGTTAAACAACGTCGCTGAGCGTTTCGGCACGCCTTGTTTCGTTTATTCGAAGGCCGCTCTGACGACAGCATTTCAGCGTCTTGACGGCGCGTTGAAGTCTGTCCGCAAGAACAGGCCCTATCTGATTTGTTACGCGGTCAAAGCCAATTCCAACCTCGCGGTGTTGCGTCTGTTCGCAGAATTGGGCGCAGGGTTCGATATCGTTTCTGGCGGGGAATTAAAGCGTGCATTGATGGCTGGCGGCAAGGCGCGCAAGATTGTGTTCTCAGGACTGGGCAAGACGGCTGCCGAAATGGAAATGGCGCTTCGGGCAAACATCAAATGCTTCAACGTCGAGAGTGAATCCGAATTGGAAAGACTCAATGAAGTTGCGGCCAGACTTGGAATGAAAGCCCGCATCAGTTTGCGTGTCAATCCGGATGTGGATGCAAAGACGCATCCCTATATTTCCACCGGCCTCAAAAATAACAAATTTGGCGTCGCTTTTGATCGTGCGATGGATGTGTATCGCCGTGCCGCAGCACTTCCGCATATTCAGGTTGTTGGCGTTGATTGCCACATCGGTTCTCAACTAACCGATGACGCGCCACTACAGGAGGCGATGGGTCGCATCGTTGCGTTGTCAGATGCACTCGCCAGGGAGAACATAACGGTACGGCACATATGTCCTGGTGGCGGCATCGGGATCACGTACAAGGATGAGGGCACCATCGATTTGGATGTTTATGCACGCGCCCTGGAGGCAAGCCTGGGAAATAGAAATGTTGAGCTGCTGCTTGAACCGGGCCGCGTTTTGGTTGGTAACGCTGGCGTGCTGGTTTCCCGTGTGGAATATGTGAAGCCTACAGACAGCAAGAATTTTCTGGTAATTGATGCAGCGATGAATGATCTGATCCGTCCATCGCTCTATCAGGCACACCATGAAGTCGTGATGACCGGGCCTTTGCGCGCCGCTACTGCAGAACGAATTTACGATGTGGTAGGCCCGGTTTGTGAGAGTGCGGATGTGCTCGCGCATGAACGCACGTTGGCGGCGCATGAGGGTGATGTGGTTGCCATTTTGTCTGTAGGTGCCTACAGCTTTGTGATGTCTTCAAACTACAATTCACGACCCCGCGCCGCCGAGGTAATGATCGACGGAAACAACGCGGCACTGATCCGCGAACGCGAAACTTTTGACGACCTGGTAAGGCTCGAACGACTGCAAACGAGTTAAATACACCCCAACTAGTATCGTTTCGATACTAATTTGCGGAACCGATGTTCAAATAACCACTCTTGACACGTGTTAAAACTGGTGTTCAAAAAAACATCTGTAATAGAATCCGCTTCACCAAGTGCTCGTGTTGTCGTTGGCTCACTTGTCTCAATTTGTTTAGTGCGCTGAAAGCAATCCGGGTTGAGTGAGGTTGCTCTGCTACTGAAATCCAGTTTGCGCAGTTGCCCTAACTCAATCGTTCGACAGAATGAATTCTTGGTAGTGCAGCAAATCATCGCGGCGCTATATACAAGCAATTCGGTCCAACCATCGAAAGGAGTTTCATCATGGCAGCAGCCAAAAAGCCGGCGGCAAAGAAGCCGGCAGCAAAGAAACCAGCAGCAAAGAAACCAGCAGC
>JANYFH010000216.1 GCA_025362705.1 Betaproteobacteria bacterium | reverse complement strand
CTGACTCAATTTGCTGTGCTGGCGATGGTTCCGATGGCGGTATTTACTGTGTTCGGCGCGCGCTGGTTGATCACGATGGCATTCCCATTCTTCCTTCTCGCGTTTGCGCTTCCGGTTTGGAGTCCATTGGTACCAACATTGGTGAAATGGAGTGCCAATTTCGCTGAATTTGCGATCCGGGAATCTGGTGTCCCGGTGTATCGGGACGGCGCATATTTTGTTGTGCCCAGCGGCTCGTGGTCGATCGCGGACACCTGTAGCGGCGTCGCATTCCTGAGCACCTGTCTGCTGCTAGGTATCCTTTACGCATGGAGCATTTATCAATCCCCACAGAAGCGCGTTGCGTTCATCGTAGGTTCGGCCATTATTGGTGTCGTTGGCAACTGGATCCGCGTTTACCTGACGATCATGATTGCGCATCATTCCAACAATCGATATTTGCGCGACGACCACTATACGTTCGGCTGGCTTTTGTTCGCCGTGTTTTTGTTTGTGTTTTGCCGGTTTGGATGGCGCTACCGCGATGTTGAACAACCGAAACCAGATATCAGATTGTTGAGTTCCGGGACTGCTGTCATGCGTCCGGCGCTATTTGGGGGCGTGCCAGCGAAAAAATTTCTTGCTATTGCAGCGGCGATTTTTTTGTCAATTGGGATCTGGCCTCTTCTAGAGTCACGTTTGTCGGGAAATGTGCAAACGCGTGCGATGGCAGTCGAAAACATTTCACCAGGAGCAGGTTGGTCAATGATCGCAGGGCAATCAATTGAGTGGGTGCCGGAAATACGCAATGCCGCCAATATTCGTGTTCAATCCTTTGAAAAGCAAGGTGAACGCGTCGATGTTTTTGTTGGCATCTATCCCAATGAAACATGGGATTCGAAACTGGTGACGGTGTCCAACCGACTCGCCGCAACTGAAAACGCGAACTGGAATCTCGCTGATCGTGGCACAGCAGTCACAGACATTTCTGGTACACAGCTCGACGTAAAAACAGGCGTAATACTTGGCCACAATAGCCGGGTTCTTGCGTGGCATTGGTATTGGATACATGGGTTTTCTACGGCAGGCGACACACGCGCAAAACTACAGCAACTATTGTTTCGCTTGCGGGGAATTCAAACCGTACCTGCGTGGATTGCCATTTATACCCGCGCAGATGTCTCCTCGGAACTCTCATCAAAGGTGCTACAGGGCTTCATGCATGATATGGGCGCATCGTTGGAACGCGCGCTCGCACAAATGGAAAACAATGAAAAGTAAATGGTAAACACTAGCACTGGCGGGCATCTCCGATGATTTTTGTCCTGGAATGCACGCCAAATGGCTTTCTACGACGACTTATGCGGCAGATTGCTGGACATTGCTACGCTGTGGCTACGACAAGTTCTTTGATGCACAGCCATGTATTTCGAGTGCGAAACCATGTTTCTGCGGTACAGTAATGCCGAATGAATCGGCACACCGCACACCTTGCCTAACTCCCTACATTACGCCCCTACAATTTGGAGCTATGGCTTTGCGGCGTTGATCTTCGTTGCTTTTGCCGTGCGCCTCTCGCTCAACTGGCGAGGCGGGCGAAGGGCCAATGTCGTTTTTGGTGCTGCCGTTACGAGCGCACTTTGGGCCAGTTGTGTATTCGCTGCGTTGATATTTTCCATTTCCGAATTCTGGTCACTGGCACGCGTCTTTGATGCGGCGCGCATCGGCGCATGGCTCGCGTTTTTATTGCTTCTGCTTGGCGAATGGCCAGAGCTGCCTGCGAGCAAGAGCAAACTGAATGCGCGATTTTGGCGTGTGGCAGCAACTATCATTTTGCTAGTCGCGGCAGTAATACTACCTGAGGACTTGCCATGGCACGATGTCACTAAAGAACGGGTGACGACGGGAGTATTTCTTATCCTGTTGGGGGTATCGGTTCTTGGCCTCGCGCTCATAGAGCAACTTTATCGACGTACGCCAGAGAATCGTCAATGGGCGATCAAACCACTCCTGATCGGGCTCGCGGGGATGTTTGCGTTCGACCTGATCATGTACGCCGAGGCTGTTCTGTTTAAACATCTCGATCCGGGCATGTGGGCCGCGCGCGGAGTTGCCCACGCCTTCGTCGTTTTCTTTGTTGCCGTGGCGACGGCGCGCAACACGTCATGGACGATTGATCTGCACGTCTCGCGTGACCTGGTGTTTCAATCCACCGCTGTCGTTGTCGCCGGTAGCGGTTTATTGATCGTTGCCGGTGCTGGTTACTGGGTGCGGCTCTTCGGCGCCGGCTGGGGCGAGACGCTGCAAATCGCGTTTGTCTTTGCAGCGCTTCTTTGCGTTTCGGTGCTGGTGTTGTCGGGAAGTTTGCGTTCACGATTGCGCGTGTTCATCAACAAAAATCTGTTTTCTTTCCGGTACGACTACCGGAAAGAGTGGTTGCAATTTACCCATATCCTGGGCACATCTGAAGGTGTGGAAGATCTGCACGAAAAAGTAATACACGCGCTCGCGAATCTTGTGGAAAGCAAAGGTGGTGCAGTTTGGCTGGAGCGCGGTGGTGCCTTTTGCCAGGTGGCGCGCATAAACCTGCCGGAGATTGGCGAGCGCGAGTCCCCGTCGAGTTCGCTGTCATCGTTTCTCCACCGTACCGGCCTGGTTATCAGGATGGATGAAGTACACACCGCGCCCGGGCTTTATGCGGGGCTGATCCTGCCGCCATGGCTGGTGGCACAAGCCGAGGCTTGGTTAGTAATTCCATTGCCCAACGGCGCGGAGATGATCGGGTTTGTCGTTCTCGCGAAACCTCGCGCACCGATTGATATCAATTGGGAGGTTCTTGATTTGCTGAAAACGGCAAGCCGGCAAGCCGCGAGTTATCTTGCGCAGTATCGCGCAAATGCAGCGCTACTGGAAGCCGAAAAATTCGACGCCTTCAATCGCATGTCGGCCTTTGTAGTGCACGATCTGAAAAACCTGGTGGCGCAACTCGCGCTGCTGCTCAAAAACGCGGAACGACATCGGGACAACCCCGAATTTCAAGCTGACATGCAAGCTACCATAGAGCATGTTGTTGAACGCATGAACCGGCTGATGCTTCAACTTGCCGCAGGCGCTACACCCGGTGTCAAGACGCGACCGGTTGACGTGGGTGAATTGATTGACCGCGTCGTCATGGCCAAGCGCGAATACCACGCCGCGATTGCCGTAGAATCGGCACAAAATCTTCGCGCACTCGCGCACGACGAACAGATTGAGCGCGTGATTGGACACATCTTGCAAAACGCGATCGAAGCAACGAGTGATAAAAGCGGCAAAATAAACGTGCGCGCGCGCGCGCAGGAGCAATACGTGGTGATAGAAATAGTTGACCGCGGCGTGGGCATGACAGAAGAGTTCGTGCGTGAGCGCTTGTTTCGGCCGTTCCAAACGACCAAACCACAAGGAATGGGTATCGGTATGAATGAGAGTTTTCAGTACATAAGCGGAATTGGCGGTCGAATCGAGGTC
>JANYFH010000207.1 GCA_025362705.1 Betaproteobacteria bacterium | reverse complement strand
GTAGATGTGCGCAAGTGGCAGGTACGCGGCTTCACCCGCGACGCAGGCAAAGGAAATGCCGACGATCCGTGCCTGCATCTGGTCCAGGCTGGTGGTCTCGGTGTCGAGCGCGGTCAGTTCAGCGACATCGAGTTTGGCAATCCACTTGTTGAGTTTCTCTTCATTGTCGATGCACTCATAGTTGCGGGTGGCAACGAAGGTGGTTTGTAGCGCGGCCGCTTCGCCGGATGACCAACGCGTCGCGCCGGCGTCCTTGTCGGCCTGCTTGAATACGGCAGTGGCGGAAGGTTCGGTGCTGCTCTCCGCTTCAGGCGCAGGCGCCAAGCCGGCACTTTTGGCCAGCGCGGCACGCATGCCCTTGAAGCCGAATTGTTCGTAAAGCTTGTCGAGCTTGGCGATATCGCGTGGCTTGTGGCCAATGGTGTCGAAATCGAAAGGTAGCGGCACATCGCATTTCACGGTCACCAGCGTGCGGCCAGTGGGCAGCCATTCGAGCGCTTTGCGCAGGTTTTCGCCGACCACGCCTTTGATGTTGTCGGCATTGGCCATCACGCCGTCGAGCGAGCCATATTCGGCAATCCATTTCGCCGCAGTTTTCGGGCCGACCTTTTCCACGCCGGGGACGTTATCGACCGTGTCGCCCATCAATGCCAGGTAATCGATGATGCGATTGGGCGGCACGCCGAATTTTTCGGTGATGCCGGCAACACCGAGTTTCTCGTTGGACATGGTGTTGTACCAGAGCACGCCATCCTGAACGAGTTGCGCCAGGTCTTTGTCGCCGGTGGAGATGATCGTCTGCACGCCGCGCGCGGCGGCATGTTTGGAAAGTGTGCCGATGACATCATCGGCTTCCATGCCCGCCACTTCCACGCATGGCCAGCCGAGTGCCTCAGCGACTTCGCGGATCGGCGCGATCTGCTTGCCGAGGTCTTCCGGCATCTTTTCGCGGTTCGCCTTGTACGCCGGATAAATGTCATCGCGGAAGGTTTTGCCTCTGGGATCAAACACGCAGGCGCTATAATCGGCTGGATACTCATCGCGAAGCTTATTGAGCATATTGGCCACACCGAAGATCGCGCCGGTGGGCTCGCCGGCCGGGGAACGAAAGTCCGGCATGGCGTGGAAAGCGCGATAGAAATAACTCGAGATATCGACGAGCAGCAGGCGTGGTTTTTCGGAGGCACTCATGGCTGTGAATGGAGCATGCGAAGTTGAAACAATCTGAAGATAGAAATAAAGCGCCAGGGAAAATTCCCAAGCCGGCAGATCCAGACATGAAACACCAGTCGCTTGTTGCTGCGCGTGAATCGTGGTGGATGTTCAACATTATCGCTGAATTGGTCACCGCATCTGAGCGGTTGGCCGGGGTATCGCCAGCGGTCGCTATTTTCGGCAGCGCACGCCTGAAAGAAGACAACCGTTACTACGCCATTACGGAAACGATTGCGCGAAAATTATCCGACGCCGGATTCAGCGTCCTCTCTGGTGGTGGCCCCGGCATCATGGAGGCAGCCAACAAAGGTGCGGTTGCGGGCAAAAGCCCTAGTGTAGGCCTCAATATCATGCTGCCTTTCGAGCAGAGCGGCAACGGTTATCAGGATGTGTCGATGGTGTTTCAGCACTTTTTCGCGCGCAAAACGATGTTCGTGAAACATGCGGCAGCGTATGTCGTCATGCCTGGCGGTTTTGGTACGCTCGATGAACTCTCCGAAGCACTGACACTCATACAAACAGGAAAGATTCGCCGCTTTCCGGTCATTTTGGTTGGCAGTGAATTCTGGAGCGGCTTGATCGACTGGATGCGGAACACGCTGGTGAAAGAAAAAGTGATCAACGCCAGCGATGTCGATTTATTCAAGGTAATTGATGATCCTGATCAAGTGGTTGCTGCAATATTTGATCACTATGCAAATCGGGGGTTCACGCCGTCGCCGGATGAACGTGCGCTGGAAATGACGCTGTAGCCGTTTGGCTGCGGCTGTGCCTGAACAATCGGAGTTTGCCATGCGTTTATCCAAAAGTTTTGTTGCTGCTTTGGTTGTGATTACGTTGACCATTCCCGCCTTCGCGCAAAGCCAGGCGCGGCCACGGCCAAAGGATTTGCAAGCCGTTGAGGATGTACCGCCGCCGCCGGAGGTAAAAGAGGCTGCGCCGTCAAAAGAGCCGCCGCCCACGACGCGACAATCGGGAACCGACACCATTGAGGAATGGAAGATCGGCGGACGCGTGTACAAGCAGCGTATACAGCCCGCT
>JANYFH010000164.1 GCA_025362705.1 Betaproteobacteria bacterium | reverse complement strand
CATCCTGCCGAGAAAAAAGGCTATGCCGGCGTGGCGCTGTACTGCAAACGCGAACCCGACAAATTGATCGTCGGCACCGGCATCAAGTGGATCGACACGGAAGGCCGTTACCTGCAGGCAGACTTCGGCAATCTTTCGGTGATCTCGCTTTACTTGCCTTCGGGTTCGGCATCCGAGGCGGCGCAGGAAAAGAAATTCCGCTTTCTTGATGTTTTCATGCCATACCTGCAAAAGCTGAAAGCAGCTGGCCGCGAAGTCATCATCGTCGGTGACTGGAACATCGCGCACAAGGAAATTGATCTCAAGAACTGGCGCGGCAACAAGAAAAATTCCGGCTTTTTGCCCGAAGAGCGCGCATGGCTGACCAAGCTGTTCGATGATGTCGGTTATGTCGATGTGTTCCGTCGCCTTATCCCGCTGCCGGACCAATACACATGGTGGTCCAATCGCGGTGATGCGTGGAATAAAAATGTCGGCTGGCGCATCGACTATCACATCTGTACACCCGCAATCGCCGCAACGGCCGAGTATGCGCGCATCTACAAGGATGAGCGGTTCAGCGACCATGCGCCGCTGTCGATTGATTACGCTTACGACCTCTAATGCTACGAATCACCAGTCTCACGCTTGCACGAGGTGCCAAGCGCCTCATCGAGAACGCAAACCTCACTATTTTTCCAGGCCACAAAGTCGGCCTGGTTGGCCCGAACGGCTGCGGCAAATCGACGTTGTTCGCGCTGTTGCGCGGCAAGATGCATCAGGACGCCGGCGACATGTATGTGCCCGAAAAATGGGTGATCGCACACGTCGCGCAAGAGACCCCGCAGTCGCACCGAACGGCGCTCGACTACGCGATGGATGGCGATGCAGAACTGCGTACTGTCGAAAAGGAATTGGCTGACGCCGAAACCAATCATGCGGACGGCGAAGTCATCGCGAACCTGCATGTGCATTACGACCACATCGGTGGCTACGCGGCAAAATCGCGCGCGGCTGCGTTGTTATCCGGTTTAGGATTCAGCGCTGAAAAACAGGAGCAGTCTGTCGCGACATTTTCCGGCGGCTGGAGAATGCGCCTGAATCTCGCGCAGGCGCTGATGTGTCGTTCTGATTTGCTGCTGCTCGATGAGCCTACCAACCATCTCGATCTCGATGCCGTCATGTGGCTCGAGGACTGGCTGGAAAGTTATCCCGGTACGTTACTGCTCATTACGCATGACCGGGATTTTCTGGACAACGTTGTGAAAATTGTTGTGCACCTCGACAACAAAAAATTGAACGAATACACCGGCAATTATTCCGCGTTCGAACGCGCACGCGCGGCGCAATTCTCATTGCAGCAATCGGCCTACGCCAAGCAGCAGAAACAGATCGCGCATCTGCATTCATTTATTGACCGCTTCAAAGCCAAGGCAACAAAAGCCAAGCAGGCGCAAAGCCGCGTGAAGACACTGGAGCGGATGGAATTGATCGCTGCAGCGCACATCGATTCGCCGTTTGAGTTTGCGTTTCGCGAGCCAGAGGTAAAGCCACGCCAGTTGCTGCATTTGAAAGAAGCTACGCTCGGCTATGAGAACAAAACGATTCTTGAAAATGTGGAATGGCGTTTGTTTTACGGTGACAAGATTGGCTTGCTCGGCCCCAATGGTGCAGGCAAATCGACGCTGGTGAAATCGCTGGCGGGGACACTGGCGTTGAAGAGCGGCGGGCGCTACGAGGGTCAGGGGCTTAAAATCGGCTACTTTGCGCAGCACCAGGTCGAGCAACTGCGCCCCAATGAATCACCATTGCAGCATATGCGGCGGCTCGATCCCGGCACACGTGAACAGGAGTTCCGCAATTTTCTGGGCGGCTTTGATTTTCGCGGCCAGCAGGCAGACGCGAGCATCTCGCCGTTTTCAGGTGGCGAGAAGGCCAGGTTGGCGCTGGCATTGATCGTCTGGCAAAAACCGAATCTGTTGCTGCTCGATGAGCCGACCAATCACCTCGATATTGAAATGCGTGAAGCGGTCGCTGAAGCCCTGCAGGAATTCGATGGGACACTGGTGGTGGTCGCGCATGATCGGCACTTGTTGAAGGCCACGACCGATCAGTTATGGCTGGTGGCTGATGGCACTGTCGCCGAATTCGATGGCGATCTGGACGATTACAAGCAATGGGCAAAGGAACACGTCAAGAAAGCGCAAGCCCAGCAACGACGCGGCTCTCAGGCCAAAAATGCGACAGTAGCCGCGCCGGTGCTGGAGGTTGTCGCCAAACCTAAAGTGGAAGAACAAACCGTCGATCGCAAGGACCAGAAGCGTCAGCAAGCGGCATTACGCCAAAGTGCAGCCAATGCACGCAAGCCGCTTGAGCAAAAACTGGCCAAGCTGGAAACGGAAATGAAAACCTTCACGGCCGAGCGGGACAACATCGTCCAGTGGCTCGCGACGGAGGAGGCGTATGCCGAAGAGAACAAGCCGCGCCTGCAGGAAATGCTGAAGCGGCAGGGCGAAGTAGTAACGCTGCTGGCTGATGTCGAGTGGAAATGGTTTGAGGTGCAGCAGAAGCTGGAGGAAAGCGTGGCGTCGCAGTAAACGCCGTCATTTCGCCAATCGATATAAGGCTAGCGTCCCCATCAAATTCGGCAGTAGCGTCTGCTCCCGTTCGCCGTTCATCACCAGGCGATTCAACACGCGCAATTTTTTGCGCGCACAAAATTCGTCGAAATCAGCCACGGTACACATGTGTACATTCGGCGTGTTGTGCCACTCAAAGGGCAACGCATCCGAGACCGGCATGCGACCGAGCAGAAGTTGCCAGCGGTGCTGCCAGTAGCCGAAATTGGGGAAGCTGACAATCGCCTCTGTTCCTACCCGCAGCATTTCGTCGATCACCGCTTCGGTGCGTTTCATCGCTTGCAATGTTTGCGAGAGGATCACGTAGTCGAACGCACCGTCGCCGACTTCTTTCAATCCCGATTCAAGGTTCGACTGTATGACGTTTACGCCGTTTGCCACGCAGGCAAGAATGCCGGCGTCGTCATTTTCGATGCCATAGCCGACGATGTGACGCGACTCCTGAAGATAGTTGATGAGCGCGCCGTCACCGCAGCCGAGATCGAGCACGGAGGATTCTGGCGCGACCCAGTTCGAGATGGCTTCGAAATCTTTGCGCGTGATCATGCAACTTTACTCGCGAGAAACGCC
>JANYFH010000159.1 GCA_025362705.1 Betaproteobacteria bacterium | reverse complement strand
GGCTGTTTCATGTTGATGAATACCGGCGACTCGCCAGTCGCTTCCAAACACAAACTGATTTCGACCGTGGCGTGGCGACTCGATGGCAAGCCAGCGCAATATGCGCTGGAAGGCAGCGTCTTCGTTGCGGGCGCCGCCGTGCAATGGTTGCGCGACGGTCTGGGCATTATTGAAAAATCATCCGACGTGGAAGCGCTCGCGGCAACGGTGCCGGATTCGGGCGGCGTGATGATGGTACCCGCGTTCGCCGGCCTTGGCGCACCGTACTGGGATCCGACTGCACGCGGTGCGATTCTCGGCCTCACGCGCGGAAGCACGCGCGCGCATATCGCACGCGCCACGCTGGAGTCGATAGCGTTTCAGAGCGCGGAACTGGCCGGCGCAATGGTTGAAGATGCGGGTGTTGCCTTGAATGAACTGCGCGTCGATGGCGGCGCAGCGAGCAATAATTTTCTGATGCAGTTTCAGACGGACTTGATAGGGGTCAAGGTTGTACGCCCGAACATCACGGAGACGACCGCGTTGGGTGCGGCTTATCTGGCCGGTCTTGCGGTTGGCTTCTGGAGCACACTAGAGGAAATCGCCTCGCTATGGGCGTCAGAACGCACCTTCATACCGAACTTCTCCCGAAACGAAGCCACGGCGCGAATCAAGGCGTGGCAGCGGGCCGTCGAGCGCACGAAAAACTGGGAATAGTGCCGCCATATACCGACGCAGCAACGAAGTTGGCACGCACATGTTGGTGGTTTCACATTCAATCAGACCCCAGCATTTGCGCGGTTTTTCAGGACTTTTCGCTCTGAATGGCGCACCCAATGGCGCTCTCCGATTGCTTGTTCATCGCGCGCAACATGCATGCCGCAAATTCGTGTGGAAAACATCGTCACAGGCAAGTTGACAGTTATTGGGTTTGAGCGTAACTTACTCATTGGTCAGTTATATTTTGCGTCTGCAGTCTGCGAGAAATTGTGTAAGCTTATTCCAGTGAAAAAATGACAACTTCCTTTTATTACAGATACTTAGCATTAACACTCGCGGGCGGAATCGTGCTGACGTCCGGCGTCGCTGGCTGCGCCAAACAGGACGCCACACCGACTCAGGCGCGCCCTGCGCTGGCCTACAAAATACCCGCAACATCAGGTATCGACAATGATGTTTATGCCGGTGATATTCGCGCACGAATCGAGGCCGATCATGCATTTCGCGTAGGCGGCAAAATCACCCAGCGCCTTGTAGACGCCGGCGCAGTGGTCAAAAAGGGTCAGGCGCTCGCGCGCATCGACCCGCAAGACGTGAAACTCGCCGCCGACGCGAGCAAATCGCAAGTTGCGGCTCAACAGACCGAGGCCGATTTCGCCGTTGCCGAGCTCGCGCGATTCCAGGATTTATTCAACAAAGGCTTTGTAAGCAAATCCGCTCTCGACCAAAAAATAAATGCCGCCAACGCCGCCAAAGCGCGACTCGATGCCGCATATGCGCAATCGAATGTGACGATAAACCAGGAAGGCTACACAACGCTTAACGCAGAAATGAATGGTGTGGTAACGCAGGTAATGGTGGAAGCCGGGCAAGTTGTCGCTGCGGGTCAAGCTGTCATGAAGATCGCCAATCCTCAGGAAAAAGAACTCTCGATTAGCGTGCCAGAAGCGAAGTTGGGTGAATTCAAAGGCAAGGGTGCGCTGCCGCGCGAACTGCGCGTGGCGCTCTGGTCGAACCCTGAAAAATATTACAAGGCAAGAGTTCGTGAAATCGGTGGTGCCGCAGACCCCGTCACACGCACGTATGCTGTGCGCGTCAGTTTGCTGGAATTGGATGAGTCCATCCAGCTTGGTATGTCGGCTTATGCCGTATTCGCTGGAGCAAATGAGGTCAACACACTCGCTGTTCCCCTCTCAGCGATCTACGTTCGCGACAAGACTACCGGCGTATGGCTGATAGCCGCCGATGGAAAAGTTGCGCTGAAAGAAGTTACCGTCATTCAGTATCGCGAAACGTCGGCCATCGTCAAGGCTACCAATGGCAGCGTTAAACCTGGCGACATCATCGTTGCAGCTGGTGTACACAAGCTTCGTGAAGGTGAAGTCGTCAAGCCGATTGTGGATGCAATCGTAACAGGCGACGGCAAAGTCGCACATGCCCCGGCCGCCGTCACCGAGCCGGAAAAGAAACAGGAGCTGGCGTTCCTTGACCGGCTGTTTGCGCGGTGAACATGCAAGTTTTGTAACTGCGCAATTTCGGTCAAAACGCAAAAATGAAAAACTTCAATCTTTCAGAATGGGCATTGAAACACCAGCCGCTGGTGTTGTTCATGGTCATTCTGCTCGGCGTCATTGGCATACTCTCCTACGGAAAACTGGGCCAATCGGAAGATCCGCCGTTCACCTTCAAGATCATGACGGTACGAACCATCTGGCCCGGCGCTACTGCACACGAAGTCGAACAGCAGATCACCGACAAGATTGAAAAGCGCCTCGAAGAACTGCCTCATCTTTACATCAGAAGTTATTCGCGTCCCGGCGAGAGCCAGGTATTTTTTTATATTGACGATGCCATTCCTGCCTCGGAAGTGCCGACCCTCCAGTATCAAGTAAGAAAACGCATAGGCGATATTCGCCAGACATTGCCCGCCAGCAGCCAGGGCCCGTTTTTCAACGATGAATTTGGCGACACCTTCGGCAATATTTTCGCGCTGACAGGCGAAGGCTTTAGCTATGCTGACAAGAAAATCTATGCTGATCGGATCCGTCGAGAATTGGTTCGCATCAAAGACGTCGCCAAGGTCGATATCATCGGCGAACAGGAAGAAAAAATCTTCATCGAAATTTCCAATGTCAAACTGGCAACGCTCGGCGTGGATGGAAATTCAATCGTTGCCGCCATGCAGGCGCAAAATGCCGTCACGCCGGGCGGGGCATTCGAGACTGCAACCGATAAAATTTACGTGCGAGCCAACGGCGCGTTCGAAAATACCGACGCGATCAAGAATTTCACCCTTCGCGCCAACGGACGCAATTTCAAGATCGGTGATATCGCCACCGTCACACGCGGCTACGCCGATCCGCCGCTTTCCCGCATGCGCTACCGGGGAACACCTGCACTCGGCATCGGCGTATCGATGCGCGCGAACGGCGACATTATCGAGTTAGGCAAAAATCTCGACGCTACGCTGACTCAACTGGAGGCAACGCTTCCGATCGGACTCGAATTGCATCGCGTCAACGATCAGCCGCGTGCGGTTGCCGCCAGCGTACGCGAATTTGTGCGCTCATTGGCCGAAGCGGTTGTCATCGTTCTTGCAGTCACCTTTTTTAGCCTGGGCGTGCGCACCGGCTTTGTTGTTGCGCTATCCATTCCGCTAGTGCTGGCGGCGACATTTTTGTTTATGTCGTTATTCGATGTCGGGCTTCACAAGATTTCATTGGGTGCCCTTATTCTCTCGCTCGGTCTATTGGTGGACGACGCCATCATCGCAGTCGAAATGATGGCCATCAAAATGGAGCAAGGCTGGGACCGCATGAAAGCGGCGAGCTTCGCGTACACGTCAACAGCATTTCCGATGTTGACTGGCACTATTATTACGGCAGCGGGATTTTTGCCAATCGCGACTGCGAAGTCAGGTACGGGCGAATACACGCGGTCAATCTTTCAGGTGACATCGCTTGCGCTGATTATTTCCTGGGTCGCAGCAGTCATCTTCATCCCGTATTTCGGATACAAATTTCTGCCCGATTACAAGGATGGCCTGCCGGTCATTACGCCGAGGATGCGTCGTATTGCAGATTGGGTGGCACGCATTCCCATGGTCGGCAAGCGCCTCGCCTTGCGCCTGGCGCCCGCTGACGCAAGCCAGGCACACGATCCCGGTCACGACCCCGCCGTGCATGGCGAGCACGATGTGTACGCCAAACCGTTTTACCGGCGCTTTCGCGCAACTGTCGCCTGGTGCGTCACTAACAGGAAAACCGTGTTGCTGGCGACCTTGCTGCTATTCGTGGCATCGCTATTCGCGTTCAAATTATTGCAGCAGCAGTTCTTCCCATCCTCAACACGCGTGGAACTATTGGTTGATATCAAGTTACCGGAAGGCTCATCGTTTCAGGCGACTGAAAAGCAGGTAATGGTTCTCGAGGCCTTTCTGGAAAAAGAAAAAGACCTCCATTCCAACTACGCGAGCTACGTCGGCGCTGGCGCGCCGCGCTTCTATTTTCCGCTGGATCAGCAATTACCAACGCCGAGTTTTGCGCAGTTTGTGATCACGACCAAAGGCGTTAAAGCGCGCGAAGAATTACGCACCAAACTGATCAACATGTTCGACGCCACATTCCCGTCTGCTCGTACCCGTGTACAGCGTCTGGAAAATGGTCCGCCGGTCGGTTTCCCCGTTCAGTTCCGGGTGTCGGGCGAGGATATCCCCACCATTCGCACCCTCGCTTCGCAAGTTGCTGACGTTATGCGCGCAAACAAAAGTCTGGTGAACGTGCAGTTCGATTGGGATGAACGATCCAAAGTAATCAAGCTCGATGTCGATCAGGACAAGGCGCGTCTGCTCGGTACCTCATCGCAAGAGGTCGCGGCGTTTCTGAATAGCTCCCTCAACGGCACACAGGCAACATTTTTCCGCGAACGCGACAAGCAAATCGAAGTGCTGATTCGTGGCCCGGGTGATGAACGCGCGAAGCTGCATCTGCTGGAGAGTCTCAACGTACCTACACGCTCAGGGCGCGCGGTACCGATCACGCAGATTGCCAAAGTACGCTACGAATTTGAAGACGGTGTCATCTGGCGGCGTGACCGCTTGCCAACCATGATCGTGCGTGCCGACATTTACGATCCATCGGTACAACCGGCGACAGTCGTTGCACAGATCAGCCCGCTGCTCGCACCGATTCGCGCGAAGCTGGAACCGGGGTATCGTCTTGAAGTGGGCGGCGCCGTCGAAGAAAGTGGCAGGGGCCAGACCTCAATCAACGCCGGTGTGCCCTTGCTTTTATTTGTTGTAATTACAGCGCTCATGGTTCAATTGATGAGTTTTCAGCGGGTAATCCTGGTGCTACTCACCGCACCGCTGGGCCTGATCGGCGTGGCACCATTCCTGATGCTGTTCAATAAACCGTTCGGCTTCGTGGCGATGCTCGGTACCATCGCGTTGTTTGGAATGATCATGCGCAACTCAGTCATCCTGATCGATCAGATCGAAAGAGATATTGCTGAAGGCCACGATCCATTCAACGCCGTCATCGATGCGACCGTGCGGCGCCTGCGTCCAATCGCGCTCACTGCTCTTGCCGCAATACTGGCGATGATACCGCTCACGCGCTCGGACTTTTTCGGTCCAATGGCCGTCGCGATTATGGGCGGTTTGTTTGTTGGCACCATGCTCACGTTATTGTTTTTACCGGCGCTCTATGCGGCTTGGTTCCGCGTCAGACCTGCGTCGACATCGGCGGTGATTGCATAGGGCGCGCACTCTGTTCCGCACGCTTCAATGGCTGAACCACTCAGTGGCCGCGCTACAATGAGCGCATGATTTCCATTCACGCCCTGCGTACACCGTCATTCATTCTCGTAATGCTGTTAACGGCTTCCCACGCGTTGGGCCAGGTCAAGCCCGGCGAAACATCCCAAAGCAAAGCGCGGCCGAAAATCGGCCTGGCACTCTCCGGTGGTGGCGCGCGTGGCGCGGCGCATGTCGGCGTGATCAAGGTGCTCGAACAACTGCACATTCCCATCGACTACATCGCCGGTACCAGCATGGGTGCATTGGTAGGTGCGGCGTACGCATCAGGCACCTCAATAGATGAACTCGAGCGCCGCCTGGAAGGCGCGGACTGGGATGATCTCCTCACCGATACCAGTCCGCGTGAAGATCGCAGTTTCCCGCGCAAGGAGGAAGATCAAACGCGCCTGTTGAAGCTGGAGCTCGGCGTGAAAGATGGCAGCGTGCGGCTACCGGCAGGCGCTATCTCCGGCCAAAAGCTCGATACGCTATTTAGCCTGATTACGCGCAGCGCGCCCGGTTCCACCGATTTTGATCGACTGCCGATTCCCTTCCGTGCCGTCGCTACCGATGCCGAAACCGGGCGCATGGTGGTATTCGATCACGGTCGCCTGCCCGACGCAATGCGTGCATCGATGTCGGTACCGGGTGCGATCGCGCCCTTCCCCATCGGCGACAAAATTTATCTAGACGGTGGCCTGACCCGCAATTTGCCGGTAGACGTGGTGAGGCAAATGGGTGCGGACATCGTCATCGCAGTGAACATCAGTTCGCCGCTGTTAAAGCGCAATGAAATACTCTCCATCGTCGGCGTATCCCTGCAGATGATCAACATCCTCACCGAGCAGAACATGCGGGCATCGCTCGAATCTTTGACACCGAATGATTTCCTGATTTCACCGGCGCTGGATACCATCGGTTCGACCGATTTCAGTTTGGTTGCGGATGCCATCACACTGGGTGCAGCGGCGACGCGTGAACAAGCTCCGCTGCTTGAGAAATTGAATACTCCCCCGGCAATTTATGCAGCGCATCGAAACTTGCAAGCGGCACGCGCGGCGATTCCGTATACGGCCAACGACAAGATCGACGAAATTCGCATTGTCGGCCTGCAACGGGCGAACGAACAGGAACTCAAACGCACACTCGGCGTGAAGCCCGGCGACCCGGTGGATTTCAAAAAACTCAATGTCGGTATCAGTCGCGTATATGGCACAGGCTATTTTGAACGCGTCAATTACGGCCTTACCACCGAAGGCAATCGCAATATCCTTGCAGTGAATGCGCTGGAAAAACCATGGGGGCCAAATTACCTGCGCTTCGGGCTCTCAATGGCCGCTGACACGGCGGGCGAAGGACGTTTCAACCTGCTCATGCGCTACCAGCAGACACAATTTAACTCTGCGGGTGCGGAGTGGTTGAACGACTTGCAGGTGGGTCGCGATCGCCGTTTCTCATCGCAGTTTCAGCAGCCCTTTGGCGGTACCGGCATTGCCAATTCGCTCAGCGTCCTGCCCGCTCTTGAACTGACACGCCGCCCGATTGATCTGTATCTCGATGGTAAACGTGCAGGGCAATACCAGATTACGAGCCAGATGGTCAGCTTCGACTTCGGTGCAGATCTGG
>JANYFH010000157.1 GCA_025362705.1 Betaproteobacteria bacterium | reverse complement strand
CCGGGCCGCGTTGCAGCCATTGCTCACCGATCTCGATACCAACAAACCTGATTTTGATCTGGATGCAGAGTTTGACGCTGCACTTGCCACCTTGCGTGAGGACGCAATTGCCGAACGAAAGAAGGCCGAGCAGCAGAAGCGTGCGCAAGAGATGGGGTTGGGGTAGATCCAGCATTGGCGCGGCGTTCAGATAGAAAATGTCTGGAAATGCCCGCCAAATGGCGATCTACGTTTTTTCCGTGAAATAGCGACCAGACAACCGCCTCGATATTGCGCACTCCCCTTGGATAAACACCTTTCGGGCGCATATAGCGTGGGACGCGGTGGCCGGTACCCATAAACCGCCATGCGAGACAGCATAAATCCGGAGCACAAAACACCGCTTGGCCATCAAATTACTATCAAAAACAGCTTGTTTTCGATATAATTGAGGGTTCCCCCGCCTTACTCCCTATTCATCACCGTGGCGCTTGTTTGCCGCGGCAACGGACTATTTGATATGGCACGCAAACCCAAAAGCGCAAACAACTCCGACGAATTTTCCTTCCCCAATTTCAAGGCACTCAAAGCTGAGGCCAAGGTGGTCGACGTCGAGGTGCAACGGACACGCCTGAAAACGCTCATCACGCTCGGCAAAGAACGTGGCTTTTTGACTTACGCGGAAATCAACGATCATCTGCCCGACATGGTAGATGCAGAACAGATCGAAGCGATCACTACCACGTTCAACGAAATGGGCATTCAGGTGTACGACGAAGCGCCTGATGCCGAAACGTTGTTGATGAATGAGGCCGCGCCTACCGTCGCTGATGACGAAGACGCTGCCGAAGAAGCTGCGCAGGCACTCTCAACGGTTGATTCCGAATTTGGCCGCACCACCGATCCGGTGCGCATGTACATGCGCGAAATGGGTTCTGTCGAGCTATTGACGCGCGAAGGTGAAATTGAAATCGCCAAGCGCATCGAAGACGGCTTGAAGCACATGATTCACGCCATCTCTTCCTGCCCAACGACAATTCAAGACATCCTGAATCTCGCCGACATGGTCGAGAAAGACGAATTACGCATCGACGAAGTGATTGATGGCCTGGTCGATCCGAATGAAGATGAAGTCGCCGAGGCTGAGCTCTCGGACGACGATCTCGACGAGGAAGAACTCGAGGAAGAAGAGGATGAAGACGGTTCGATCGCTGCTGCCAATCTGGAGCAACTGAAGCAGGATTCGCTGGCGCGCTTCAACACCGTTCGCAAGCTGTACAAGAAAATGCGCAAAGTGCTTTCCGAGAAAGGTCACCGTTCGCGCGCGTACAAAGATTTGCAGGAAGAGATTTCTGCCGAGCTGATGCAGATCCGTTTCTCCGCCAAGCAGGTCGAGCGCCTCTCCAATGGTTTGCGTTCGCTGGTCGATTCAGTGCGTCAACGCGAACGGCACATCCAGGAATTGTGCGTAAAAAATTCCAGCATGCCGCGCGCGCACTTTATCAAGTCGTTCCCCGGCAATGAAACCAACCTGAAATGGATTGCCGACGAAATTACCAACGGCAAAGGTTACGCTGCGGCGCTTGTGAAATTCAAGCCTTCGATTATTGAAGAGCAGGAATATCTCATCAATCTGCAAAAAGAAGTTGGCCTGCCGGTCAAGGACCTGAAAGAAATAGCGCGGCAAATGAGCACCGGCGAAGCCAAGGCCCGCCGCGCCAAGCGCGAAATGATCGAGGCCAACTTGCGCCTGGTAATCTCGATTGCCAAGAAATACACCAACCGCGGTTTGCAGTTCCTCGATCTGATTCAGGAAGGCAATATCGGTTTGATGAAAGCCGTGGACAAATTCGAATATCGCCGCGGTTACAAGTTCTCCACCTATGCGACATGGTGGATTCGCCAAGCCATCACCCGTTCGATTGCCGATCAGGCCCGCACCATTCGTATTCCAGTGCATATGATCGAGACAATCAACAAGATGAACCGCATTTCGCGGCAGATTTTGCAGGAGACCGGTCTTGAGCCGGATCCAGCAACGCTTGCCAAGAAAATGGAAATGCCTGAGGACAAAATCCGCAAGATTTTGAAAATCAGCAAAGAGCCGATTTCGATGGAGACGCCGATCGGCGATGACGACGATTCGCACCTGGGTGATTTCATCGAAGATACGCAGACGCTGGCACCGGACGATTCGGCGCAGTACACATCGCTGCGCGACGTCACCAAGGACGTGCTCGATTCCCTCACGCCGCGCGAAGCGAAAGTATTGCGCATGCGCTTCGGCATCGAAATGAACACCGATCACACACTTGAAGAAGTGGGCAAGCAGTTC
Source organism: Betaproteobacteria bacterium (assembly GCA_025362705.1). Lineage (GTDB taxonomy): Bacteria > Pseudomonadota > Gammaproteobacteria > Burkholderiales > Usitatibacteraceae > UKL13-2. Next base: position 1,659 of record JANYFH010000157.1, on the reverse strand, counting down.
GACGTTACGCGTGAGCGCATTCGCCAGATCGAGGCGAAGGCATTGCGGAAGCTTCGTCACCCATCGCGTTCCGAGAAGCTCAAGAGCTTCCTGGAAACCGACAGCTGATCGTCAAGCATGCGCGAAAAAAATGGCCAGCATCGCTGGCCATTTTTTTGAGCACATTTTCTTGTTCAGGATTTTGTGGCGTCTGGATTCAGCGCCAGCACCACTTTAACCGTGTGATTCGGGTCGTCACCAGATTCTGAAACAAATCCCAGGTGCTCTGCGAGCGCTAGCATGCTGGTGTTGGTCGATAGCACCATGCCGTCCAACGATATGTACTCAGCGGCGCTTGCGCATGCGATCAACGCTTTCATCAATACGGTTGCAACGCCACGGCCCTGCCAGTCATCTGCCACGACGCACGCAAATTCGGCGCTGACGCGATCCGAATTGGGGAAATATCGCGCGACTCCAGCGATTTCGCCGGTACCGGGCACCAGCACCACCAGCGCCATTTCACGGTCGTAATCGAGCTGCGTAAAACGCGCCATCATTTCTATTGAAAGTGTTGTTACCGAATGTTGAAACCGCGAATAACGTGAAGCGTCTGAAAGCTTCGCAACGAACGCGTGTTCGCGTTCGGCATCATCGGGCCGAATCGGCCGCAACATCAACTTGCTGCCGTCTTTCAATTGCACTTCCTTCTCCAATTCGATCGGATAAGGAAATATCGCCATGTGGCGATAACGATGATCGGTGATCGGCATTTTTGGGTTGATGACGATTCGAGCGTCCACGACGCACGCGCCTCCCGGATGTGCCAGTACCGGATTCAAATCCATTTCTTCGATCCACGGCAGCAGACAAGCAATCATCGACACGCGTTGCAGCACATCGATGATTGCGCCGTCGTCGATTGCAGGGACATCGCGGTAGGCGTTGAGCACGTCGCGAATCCGTGTGGACCGCATCAGTGTCGCCGCGAGGCTGGGGTTCAGTGGCGGCAGGGCAAGTGCCAGATCGCGCAAAGCCTCAACCGCAATACCGCCTGCGCCAAATGCAATCACGGGGCCGAAAACGGCATCACGCTTGAGCCCGACCAGCACTTCACGCTGATGCGCAAACTTCATCATCGGCTGGATGTTGACGCCAATAATGTTTGCTTCGGGTTTGAGGCGCTTTACCTGCTCCATCATGTCGTCGAATGCATGTCCGACTTGTTTGGTGTTGACGAGGTTGAGTCGTACGCCACCCACATCGCTTTTGTGCGTGATATCCGGCGAATGAATTTTCATTACCACTGGATAGCCTATTGCTTTCGCACATGCTTGCGCGGCCTCGCGTGTAGTCGCAACTTCGCCCGCATTCACCGGCATGCCAAAGGCTGCAAGCAATGTTTTCGCTTCAATTTCCGAAAGTAGTGTGCGACCCTGACCCAATACAGTCTCACGGATGCGCGTTGCCTCTGCCATGGCGTGTGAGACTTGAAAATGCATGTCTGCCAATGCCGGTACCGATTCGAGCAGCATCTCCTGATGACGCTTGAAGCGAACCAGATGCGACATCGCCTCCACGGCATTTTCCGGTGTCATGAAGTTGGCGATATCGGCCTTCTCCAGCATCGCACGCGCACCCGCGATGGATGTGCCACCAAGGAACGCGGTGAACATCGGT
>JANYFH010000147.1 GCA_025362705.1 Betaproteobacteria bacterium | reverse complement strand
CACTCTCTTTGTCGGCATGCTGGTGCTACTGCTATTGAAGTGGTGGGGGCCGTTCTGATGCTGCAAGCAATACTTCTTAGTGCATTGTTATGCGAGGTAGCGTTATACGTCTGGCTGTGCCACGCGCTGGGCGAACACGGCCGCTACGACTGCCGCACTGATCCGGTAAATATTGAACATATCCCCGGGTGCTACATCGCGAAACAGCACGTCCGGCGCAATCAGCGCAGGTAACACCGCTGCGGCGACGTACTTGAGGCTGCCCGTCAGCCATGCCGGTACCTGGGTATCCGGCGGCAGAACGATGAATGAAGCGCGTATGCCCAAGGTAACGATCCCCGCAAAAACGACGGTCAGCCATGCTCCCAGGCCACCCATCTCGCTCATGGTCGCACCTCGGCACGTAACATCGATCGGCGCTCGGACCACACACCAATCATAACGCCGGTGATTGCTGCAGCGATAAGTCCCAGTTTCAGTGGCAGCGACGTGCAAAACGCCGCTGCCACACTCGCCGCAATTGCCGCCGCCCAATGACTTTTCGTTTGCAGCGCCGGAAGCACCAGTGAAATAAACACTAGGGGAATCGCGAAATCGAGCGACCATTTTGCGGGCACCAGCGTACCGGCAAAAATACCGACGGCCATACTCACCTGCCACGCAAGCCACATGAAGCTGGTCGCACCGGAATAGTAGGCATCAAAATGCCCGGGCACTTGCTGCCTGTCGAGTTTTGTTGTCAGCAGGGCAAACGTGTGATCAGTCAGCAAGTATGCAAACAGCCATTTTCGTATCGTTGGTGTGTGTCGGAAATACGGCGCGACTGCCGCGCTGTACATCATCATGCGCAGATTCACCACCAGCACGGTCAGAACGATAATCACGCCTGGCGCTTGTTGCGCCATGAGTGAAATTGCAGCCAATTGTGCCGAGCCTGCGAACATGATCACCGACATCGCCATTCCCAACCACGGATCCACGCCCGCGCTGGTCGACGCTGCGCCGGTGATCACACCAAATGGAATAGCGCCGAGGATGAGAGGAGACTGGTCGCGCAGGCCCTGAATGAACGCGGAACGGGGGGTTTGCATTGGCTAAATGGATGTGGACTGAGTGGTGATTTTACCTGCACGCGACGGCTGAAATGCGGCGCGCCATGCGACAATTCGCTGATGATTCTTTACGCCCTCACTGTGTTCGTCTCGGCCTTTCTGCTTTTTCTCGTGCAGCCGATAATCGCCAAGCAAATTCTGCCGTGGTTTGGTGGATCAGCCGCAGTCTGGACGACCTGCCTGGTATTTTTTCAGTGCATGTTGCTGGCCGGATATTTTTATTCGGACTGGACCACACGAAAACTCACGCCGAAGCGCCAGGCACTGCTGCATATCGGTCTCATCGCAATTGCGATTGCGCTGCTGCCTATCATTCCTGATGCAGCCTGGAAGCCGAACGGTGAAGATGCACCCAGTTTACGCATCCTGCTGTTGCTCGCAGCCACCATCGGCCTGCCCTACTTCCTGATTTCCACCACCAGCCCGCTGGTACAAACCTGGTTTAACAAGAGCTACCCCGGCGCCAGCCCATATCGCTTGTTCGCACTTTCAAATCTTGCGTCGATGATTGCGCTGCTCGGCTATCCGTTTTTGTTCGAACCGTGGATTACCACGCGCCAACAGGCGCTCGGCTGGTCCATCGGATTCGGCGTATTTGCGGTGTTGATTGGTGCATCGGCGTGGTTTGGCTTAAGCAAACATGGAGATGATCGCGATAGCAATGCAACCGAAAATATGTCGGGCGAAACAACGGGAGATATTCCCGTGCCGGGCCGCCGCGAAAAAATTGTGTGGGTCGCGCTTTCGGGCCTGGGCTCGGTGCTATTGCTCGCGATCTCTAACCACCTCACGCAAAATATTTCATCCATTCCGTTGATGTGGGTAGTTCCGCTGGCCTTGTACCTGCTTACGTTCATTCTTTGCTTTGACGCCAGGGATGCAAATTCTGGCTGGTACCAGCGCCCGATTTTTCTCCCGCTGTTGGCGGTGATGGTGATCGGCATGTCGTACACCCTGGCCGACAAGGATTTGCACTTCATGCTCTATTTGCAAATCGGCCTGTTCGCAGCGGGATTATTCGTCGCTTGCATGTTCTGTCACGGCGAACTCGTTGCGGTGAAGCCACATCCGCGCTACCTCACCACTTTTTATCTGATGGTTTCAATCGGCGGCGCGCTGGGCGCCTTGCTGGTCGGTGTCATTGCACCGCTCACGCTGCCGGCGTATTACGAATTGGAGATCAGCATCGTAGCTCTGGCGGCGATGGCGACCTGGCTCATGTGGCGAAAAATTCATATCAGCGCCGTCATACTCGGCGGCGCAATAACTTTAT
>JANYFH010000057.1 GCA_025362705.1 Betaproteobacteria bacterium | reverse complement strand
TACAGGCAAAGGCACGTGGTACGTTTTCAATATGCTCCAACGCGCGATGAAAACTTGTGCTCTCCGGCTCCCAATACAACGCCGCAATACTTGACGATGCCAAATCGGTCGCGTATTCGGTCTCTGATGGGAGGTAAATCGCCTGGTTTTCGAGCACTTCGCCCGACCCCAAAGTCACCCGCAATTTCCCCTCGCGCGCAATCAGCCAGGTCGCTGCGTGGTTGCGGTGCAGGGAGGTCTTCGTGCTGGGCCCGAGATATAGAAATCGCTCCGGCCAAGCGTAAATATGAACTCTTGTGTCAACGCTGATCATGAGCGCCACATCATACGAGAACAGCACATTTATACAAGTGAATAGCCAGTTTATTCAACAACACAGCAGGTTTCTACAAGAAATTGTCCGCCCCGACTCTGATACTGTTCATGCGTTCACAACTCTTTGAAAGGAGCGCATCATGAAACGCATTATTGATTCAGCACAAAAACAAGGCGCGGTACTTGCAGTGACGTTGGTATTTTTGGTGATGGGCAGCGGCGTGTCGTTGTTCCACGCGTTCGCGCAAATAGCGTAACGGCCCCAACATGTGCCTGCGAGGAACAACGCCGAAACCGGCGATTGCCGACAGGCACAGCGCGCTGTGATTACTTAACGATCTCCAAATGCTCGAGACCAGCTGCCAAATCCTTCTCTTTGGAATTCTTGCCTTCCAATTTTATTTTCAGCCGTAAGTCGTTGAGCGAATCGGCATTTCGCAATGCGTCTTCGTACGAAATATTGTCGGCCTCATAGAGATCGAATAACGCCTGATCGAAAGTCTGCATGCCGATCTCGCGCGAACGTTTCATGACCTCTTTGATCTCGTGCACTTCGCCCTTGAAAATCAGATCCTGAATCAGCGGCGAATTGAGCAGGATCTCGATTGCGGCAATGCGGCCCTTGCCCTCTTTTCTTGGGATAAGACGTTGCGACACAAACGCCTTCAGGTTTAATGACAAGTCCATCAGCAGTTGATGGCGCCGTTCTTCCGGGAAAAAATTGATGATGCGATCAAGCGCCTGGTTCGTCGAATTTGCGTGCAATGTCGACATACAGAGGTGCCCGGTTTCCGCAAACGCGATCGCGTAATCCATCGTTTCGCGGTCGCGTATTTCGCCGATCAAAATCACATCTGGCGCCTGACGCAAGGTATTTTTCAATGCAGCAAACCAGTTATCGGTATCGACCCCAATCTCACGTTGGGTGACGACGCAATTCTTGTGGTCATGCACATATTCAACCGGGTCTTCAATCGTGATGATGTGGCCGTAACTGTTTTCGTTGCGATAGCCGATCATCGCTGCAAGTGTCGTGGATTTACCGGAACCAGTACCCCCGACCAGAATCACCAAGCCCCGTTTGGTCATCACCACGTCTTTCAGAACGGGGGGTAAATTCAAATCTTCCATCTTCGGGATCGTGGTCGTAATGGTACGCAGCACCATGCCGATGCGGCCCTGCTGGACGAAAGCATTTACACGATAGCGACCGATGCCCGCGGGTGCAATGGCGAAATTGCACTCTTTGGTGGCCTCGAATTCGGCCGCCTGCTTATCGGTCATCACCGAGCGGGCGATTTCGCCGGTATGAATTGGTGAAAGACTCGACGACGAAACCGGTGTCATCTTGCCATCGATTTTCATCGCCGGCGGAAAGCCTGCGGTGATGAATAAATCCGACGCCCGCTTCGCAAGCATCGCTCGCAGAAGTTCGTGAACAAATTTAAGCGCTGTTTCCCGTTCCATATTTCACCTTATCTCAAGAGTACAGCGATGGGGAATTGATTAAACCGCAAAGTGCGCTCTTCAATTAAAGTTATCTTTGTTGGCGGCTTTGTTGCGCGCCTCGGCGATACTGATAACGTTGCGTTTCACCAGATCAGCAAGATTCTGGTCCATCGTCTGCATGCCGATCGCCGAACCGGTCTGAATCGCCGAATACATCTGTGCCACTTTTGCTTCGCGGATCAAATTGCGAATCGCCGGCGTACCAATCATGATCTCGTGCGCCGCAGCGCGACCGGAGCCGTCCTTGGTTTTACACAACGTTTGCGAGATAACCGCGCGTAACGACTCCGACAGCATGGCACGAATCATTTCTTTTTCCGCAGCCGGGAAAACGTCGATAATCCGGTCGACCGTTTTAGCCGCCGAACTGGTGTGCAGCGTACCAAACACCAGATGCCCCGTTTCGGCCGCTGTCATGGCGAGGCGGATGGTTTCGAGGTCACGCATTTCGCCGACCAAAATGATGTCCGGATCTTCCCGCAGCGCCGATTTAAGCGCGTTGGCAAATGACAACGTATGAGGTCCGACTTCGCGCTGATTAATCAGACATTTTTTGGATTCATGCACAAATTCGATCGGATCTTCTACAGTCAAAATGTGGCCAAACTCACTCTCGTTGATGCTGTTAACCATCGCCGCCAGTGTGGTGGATTTGCCCGATCCCGTCGGCCCGGTAACGAGCACCATCCCGCGCGGCTGATTGGCAATTTCGGCAAAAATTTTCGGCGCGTTCAAATCCTCAAGCGACAGGATTTTCGACGGAATGGTACGCATTACCGCGCCCGCGCCGCGCTGATGATTGAACGCATTGACCCGAAAACGCGCGAGGTTTGGAATTTCGAAGGAAAAATCGCATTCCAGATTTTCCTCGTATTGCTTGCGCTGTCCGTCGTTCATGATGTCATAAATCATGCCGTGAACATCATCGTGGGCCAGCGCCGGCACATTAATGCGGCGCACATCACCGTGAACGCGAATCATCGGCGGCAAGCCGGCAGAAAGATGCAGATCGGAGGCTTTGTTTTTGACGCCAAAGGCCAGTAGTTCGGCAATTTCCATTTATACTTTTCCCTGTTTTTCAGCTAGATAGACGATCAACACAGATCGACAATGAATTCCCAAAGGTCATTTCATGCACCTTCCGAACCGGTCGATTTGTCTGCCCGGCTGACCGCAATGCCGCTTTCAAACAGCTGATTGCCAAGAGATTATGTCCCCAATCGAATCGAACTTGCAACACATCCGCGCCCAGATGAATACCGCAATCGCGGCACGGTCGCCAGTCGCGCAAAATCCAGTTGTGCTGGTTGCAGTTTCCAAGACCAAAACGGCCGATGATGTGCGTAGAGCGTTTCTCGCAGGGCAGAGCGACTTTGGCGAAAATTATGTACAGGAAGCGGTCGCCAAGATGGCGGATCTCGAAGATTTGCGGACGCAAAATATTGTTTGGCATTTCATTGGGCCATTGCAAACCAACAAACTCAAGGCAGTCGCAACGCATTTTGATTGGGTGCACGGAATTGACCGGTTAAAGGTAGCGGCTGGACTTTCTGTTCACCGAACCGCCGCCGCCGCGCTCAACGTCTGCGTACAAGTCAATGTAAGTGGTGAAGCGAGTAAAAGCGGTGTCGAGCCAGGTGCCGCGTTGGCACTGGCAAGCGAGGTGCGGCGGCTACCCAACCTGAAGCTACGGGGGCTGATGACCATCATTGAAAATACCGTCGATGAAGAGACGCAACGCGCGCAATTTCGTAAGATGCGTACACTGTTCGAATCGATGCGCGCAGACGGCATTGATGTCGACACGCTTTCAATGGGAATGTCGCAAGATTTCACAATAGCCATAGCCGAAGGCGCGACGATGGTGAGAATTGGCAGCGCAATTTTTGGGGTTCGTGGATGAAAATTCTCTTCGTTGGAGGCGGAAACATGGCCCAGGCTATCCTGGGCGGCCTGATTGCACAAAAAACCTCCCCTGGCGATTTTTGTGTCGTCGAGCCAATGCCGGAAACTCGCGCCGCGATCGCAAAGCTCGGTGTCAATGCATGCGCATTACTCACAACGGATTTGATCGATTGCGAGGCCATCGTCCTGGCGGTAAAGCCGCAGATGATGAGTATGGCAATTTCACCGCTCAAAGGCACCCTGACATCTCAGGTAGTGATCAGCATTGCCGCGGGTATCGATACTGCCAGCCTCGCGCTTTGGCTGGGTGGCGACACTACGCCATATGAAAACGTCATTCGCACCATGCCCAACACACCAGCGCTGATTCGTGCGGGCATTACTGGTTTGTATGCCGCGAATGGCGTGGGTGTGGAGGGTCGCCGAATCGCTGAATCGTTGCTGAGTGCTGTGGGGAAAACTCTCTGGTTTGATGATGAATCCATGCTCGATGCGGTCACGGCTGTTTCTGGCAGCGGGCCCGCCTATGTGTTTTATTTCATCGAAGCACTCGAGGAGGCGGCGCTTGAACTGGGTTTCAATAGCGATGCGGCGCGAGTATTTGCCACGCAGACTTTTCTCGGCGGCGCGCAACTCGCGGCCTCAACGAGTGAGTCACCGGGCGTATTGCGCGCGCGCGTTACTTCAAAAAATGGCACAACGGAACGCGCCATTGAAACCTTTGAAGCACACGCATTGAAACGCGCTTTCATCAACGGCGTCAAAGCGGCCTGCATCCGTTCGCGCGAGCTTGGCCGTGAACTAGGTGCAGTGTCTGCCGGATCGATTGATGTTGTAAAGGGTAGTCACTGATGGCCACACAGGCGTTGATTTTCGTCATCGAGACTGTGGTCAATTTGTTTGTGCTCGCCGTACTGACGCGCTTTTATTCACAGGCGCTGCGCGCGCCGTTCCGCGCCAATGCCGGCAACCCGATTGTCGATTTTGTAGTGGCTCTAACGGATTTTGCGGTGAAGCCGATGCGCAGAATTGTTCCGGGAATGCTCGGTCTGGATTTTGCATCGCTGCTAGTGGCGTGGATAGCCGAAACCGCGTTGCTACTGGTAAAAGCGGCAATCATTGCCCAGACAGCATTAACACATGCGGGATTCTGGCCAGCCGTGGGATTGCTAGCGATGGTCAGTATTTTGAAACTTTCCATCTACCTCCTGATCGGCGTGGTAATCGTTCAGGCGATTTTGTCCTGGACGAGCCCTTACCATCCGCTGCGCCCGTTCTTCGATGCACTGGTACGCCCATTTCTAAGACCCTTGCAGCGCATCATTCCGATGATCGGCGGCGTGGACCTATCGCCGTTTGTACTACTGCTAATGTTGCAGGTGTTGCTGATGGTACCCGTCTCCTATCTTGAGAATTCGGCGGGGGCTTTGCTAACCATAGCGGCTGGGGGATAATAAACGATGGACTTTAATGCCAATATTGACTCCCGCTTCGAAAGCGAAATCGAACGCTACAGTGCATGGCGTGAGAATTTGTCGCGCCTTGTACACGAATACCACGGCTGGCTGGAGCGCACCAACCAGCTTGATGTGCAACAGTCAATCCGCTTTTACGATTTACTCGAAGCGCTCAACCACGGACGTTTGACGCTCGCATTTCTGGCCGAATTTTCGCGCGGCAAATCCGAACTCATCAACGCGCTGTTTTTCTCTAATTTCGAAGATCGCCTTCTGCCGTCAGATGTCGGCCGGACGACGATGTGCCCGACGGAGATATTTCACGATCCGAACGAAGAGCCATATCTCAAGTTGCTGTCGGTCGAAACCCGTTACCGCGATGAATCCATTTCCCAACTCAAAAATATGCCGGTGGAGTGGTCAAAGGTTCGACTCAACATCAACAGCGCGAAAGAGATGAAACAGGCGTTGTCCGCACTTGCCGATACCAAGCGCGTGTACGCCCTGGATGCGCGCATGATGGGCTTGATACCGATGTTTGACGACTCGGGGCAAGGACCGAACGAGGACGACATTGTCGAAGTGCCCGCCTGGCGCTACGCCATTGTCAACTATCCACATCCATTGCTAACCAACGGCTTGGCCATTCTCGACACACCTGGATTAAACGCACTTGGGCTCGAGCCCGAGCTAACACTGTCGACTATCCCCAATGCGCATGCTGTGTTATTCCTGCTCGGTATCGACACCGGCGTAACCAAGAGCGACCTGGAAATCTGGGATCGTTATGTGAAAGCTGGTTTGCCGGCCAAGATTGCGGTGCTGAACAAAATTGACCTGATGTGGGATGAGCTGAAGACCGAGCCCGAGATCAAGGCCGGTATGCAGCGCATGATGGACACTACCTGTAGCCAGCTTGGTTTGCCGCCAGAACAAGTGTTTGCACTGTCCGCGCAGAAAGCATTGGTGGGCAGGATCAAGGGCGATCAGGAGATGGTCGAGCACTCGGGAATCAAGCGGCTCGAGACCTATCTTGCCAACGAAATTATCCCCATCAAGCGCCAATTGCTTGCCAAATCGGTAACGAGTGAAATCGGCACAATGATGGTGACAAGTCATCGCAGTTGCACGCAGAAACTTGAATCGAATCGTATCCAGATGAACGAGTTGGCACAACTTCAAGGCAAGGGCCGTGAAGTAACAATGAAGCTTTGGAAGAAAATCAGTGCGGAAAAAGATGCCTATAACGCCGCGCTAACGGAGTACAAGATTCAACGTACTTCGTTCAACCAGAAGCGCAACGCATTGCTGGATTTATTCAACCCCACCAAGCTCGACGCACTTTGCGCACGCAGCCTTGAGGCGATGAATGACTCCTGGACAACGATTAGTCTCACTCGCGGAATGCGTGAATTGATCCGTCTCATTCAAGAAGATTTCAAAATGTTGTATCTCTCGGGCGAAGATATCCTGCGCCTGATGGAGGGTGTGTACAACACTTTCCAACAGCGCTTCAAGTTCGAAAAAATGGATTTTCCGCCGCTCGATCTTGATGGTCCACGTGGGCAGCTGCAGACGCTTATCAGTGAAACGGAAGCGTTCTGCAACGACCCGGTCAACATCGTGATGACTGAAAAACGTTTCATGGTGCGGCGTTTTTGGCGTCTGCTGGTTGGTCAGGCGCGGCAAATTTTTAACGAAGCCCGCGCTGACACCGACCGATGGCTCACAGCCGTTCCGCTACCGCTCGAAACCCAGATCAGGGACCACAAAGCCCAGCTTCAGGGGCGGCTGGATTCCCTGGCGAAAATCAACGAACGTGGTGGCGCAATGGAACAGGAGATTGCCACGCTGCAAAAGCAGCGGCAGGGACTCGAAAGCCAGGTTGCCATGATTACCCAGCTTATTGTGCAGGTTCGCGATGTCGGCCCGTCATCAACAATTGCGGCGCCGGCGCCCAAGCCAGCGGGAACAGAGTCGAACACGGAACGTAAAGCAGCAGAAAATGCAGCGGTGGCTCCTTCGGAGAGCGATGTCACAATGAAGCTTTCCGGCAAGGAGCCTCCACCAGAATTTCTTACGACGCTGAAGCTGGATTTGAACGCGAAGTCTTGAACGACGGAAAGCGTTTACGCCCCGACAATCAGACCAGAATCACGTCGTACTGCTCCTGTGTGTAGGCCGTTTCAACCGATAGTGAAATCGGTTTCTTGATGAAATCCTCCAGCATCGTCATCCCCTGCGACTCTTCGTCAAGGAAGCGATCAATCACGGTCTGCGACGCGAGGATGCGAAACTCCTTCGCATCAAACTGGCGCGCAGAGCGCATGATTTCCCGCAGGATTTCATAGCACACGGTCTGTGCCGATTTTATTTCGCCGCGGCCGGTGCATGTAGGGCATGGCTCACACAGAATATGCGCGAGGCTTTCGCGCGTACGTTTTCTGGTCATCTCGACCAATCCCAACTGCGTGAATCCATTGACCGTTACGCGTGTGCGATCCCTGGAGAGCGCTTTCCTGAATTCGGCGAGGACGGCGTTCTTGTGTTCCTCACTGTCCATGTCGATGAAGTCGACAATGACGATGCCACCAAGATTGCGCAATCTCAACTGCCGCGCAATCGCCTGCGTAGCTTCGAGGTTGGTCTTGAAAATGGTGTCATCGAAACTGCGCCCGGATACAAATGCACCGGTGTTCACGTCGATGGTGACCAGTGCTTCAGTCTGATCGATGATGACATATCCGCCGGATTTCAGATCCACGCGGCGTTTCAGACCACGTTCGATTTCGTCCTCGACGCCGAACAAATCGAACAAGGGGCGCTCGCCCCCATATTGCTCCAGAACCGCCAGGGACTGCCTGGTATAACGCTCGGCGAAGTCCAGCATGCGTGCATGCGTCTCCCGCGAGTCGACAACGATGCGCTCGGTTTCACGTGTAACGAGATCGCGCAATACGCGCAATGACAAATCAAGATCCTGATACAGCAGCATCTGCGGTGGTGCCGTTTTAGCAGCGGTCGCAATACCGCGCCATAGCTTGATCAGATACTCAATATCAGCAGTGAGCTCGTCGTCAGTCGCGGTTTCAGCTACCGTGCGGACGATGAAGCCACCAGTCTCGCCGGTAGGCATCAGGGCGTGAACTTTTTCACGCAAATGCTCGCGCTCGACCTCGTCTTCAATGCGTTGCGAAATACCGATGTGCTGGTCCCCGGGCAAGTACACAAGCAGGCGCCCGGCAATAGAGACCTGCATTGACAGTCGCGCACCCTTGCTGCCGATTGGGTCTTTGATCACTTGCACAATCAAGGTCTGGCCTTCCTGCAGTAACTTTTCAATCGGCTTTTGTTCGGCACTTTTGTTGGAGGCCCAAATATCGGCAACATGCAAAAACGCCGCGCGTCCCAAACCAACTTCGATAAACGCCGACTGCATGCCCGGTAAAACGCGCCCGACACGCCCGAGATAGATGTTGCCGACCAGACCGCGATTGGAGCCGCGTTCAACCAGCAACTCCTGCACAGCACCCTGTTCCATGATGGCGACACGCGTTTCCTGTGGAGATACGTTGATCAGGATTTGCTCATTCATCTCGGGCAGTCATTGGAGTTAGGTTACGAAGCGAGTGTCGCGCCAAATGTGAATACTGCGGCGGCGCGTTAATTCTGGCGGCATTGGAGGTGCCGACGACGCTTCAGACATGCAAGCCGCATTGTCGCAGCAGCGCCGTCGTCTCGTAAAGCGGTAAACCCATCACACCCGAATAACTCCCGGAAAGCTTCGTGATGAATCTGGCTGCGAGGCCTTGCACGGCGTAACCGCCAGCCTTGTCCATCGGTTCCCCGGAATCAACGTAGCGCTTGATTTCATCATCCGACAGCTTGGCAAAACTGACAAAACTGGTCGAGAGCACGTGTTTGACTTCCCGATCCACGGTTACTGCAATCGCGGTGAGCACCTGATGCGATTGGCCGCCAAGGCGCTTGAGCATGCGCACTGCATCGTCACGATCAACGGGCTTACCCAATACCTCGCCGTCTATCGTGACCGTTGTATCGGCCGTCAGAATCGGTCGCGCCGGCAGCCGACGCTCGCGCATTACTTTCATAGCCACAGCCGCTTTCAAAAGTACGATGCGCTGGACGTAGGCGTGCGCGGATTCATCGCGCAACGGTGCCTCGTCAACATCGATGCGCGGCGACTGCTCGCGCATCATCAGCAATTCGTACTGAATGCCAATCTGCCTTAGCAGTTCGCGACGCCGTGGGCTTTTTGATGCGAGATAGATGATATTGGTGGCTTGCTGCATAGAGAAATCTATTCGCGATGGTATGGATGATTTTGCGTCAATGACCACGCGCGGTAGAGCTGCTCAGCCAGCATCACCCGCACCAGTCCATGAGGCAGTGTACAGCTGGAAAGAGAAAACTGCTTCGAAGCTGACTGCTTGATCGATGGCGCCAGTCCATCGGCGCTACCTACAATGAAGCATGGGCTGATGCCTTCGCGCATCCAGTTCGTCAGCATCTGCGCTAATTCGCGCGTGCTAATCGGCTGCCCGCGTTCATCCAAAACCAGTCGCTCGGCGTGCGCAGGGACAGCTGCGTTGATGCGAACCGCTTCGCTTTTAAGCACATTCTCAATTGACTTGCCAACACGATCTTCAGGCTTGAGTTCGACCAATTCGATACGCGCCTCTGGCGGCATCCGTTTGGCATATTCCTCGAAACCGGTCTGCACCCACGCCGGCATCTTGTGACCGAGCGCAACAATAGTCAGCTTCAATCTTAACCAGCGTAAATAGTAAAAATACCAGCATCGGCGGGCATTTCAAAGCAATAGTGTCCTGAGAGCCGCACTGGCTCTAGAGTTTTCGCTCCGCACTTGTGCGAACTGTGTTGGCCGATATCTCTCAATCGCTCGCAGCCTTTCGACGCGTGACTGCGGTTTTTCTGGTCGCTGGCTTCTTGGCAACAGGCTTTTTGCCCGCTGTTTTTTTGGCAACCACTGGCTTGGTTGCAGATTTTTTCACGGCAGGCTTTTTTGCGGCCGGCTTCTTGGCAACAGGTTTTTTCACGGCGGGCTTTTGGGCCAGCGGTTTCTTGACAGCGACTTTTTTTGTCGCCGTTGTGGACACTACTTTTTTGCGTGTGCTGACGGCCGGTTTTGGCGCCACCACTGTCGATGTGGCGACTGTTTTTTTCTTGGTAGTCACTTTGGCCTTCACGGTCTTCGTCTTCGCTTTGACCGCAGTTTTTGGCGCTGCTTTGACGGGTGTCGCGACGCGCACAGTTGGCTTTGGCACGGGCTTCGGTTTGGGAAATTCCAGGCTGCCCTCGCCCCACAACTCCTCCAGTTCATAAAGCTCGCGCAGGGCGGGTTGCATGATGTGAACGACGATATCGCCACAATCGACCAGCACCCACTCACCGGATTGCTCGCCTTCGATGCCATAGATCCAGCCGCCGTGTTCTTTGACCTTGTCCATAACATTTTTGGCCAAGGCTTTGGTTTGCCGCGTGGAATCTGCGCTGGCAACAGCGATGTAATCGAATACCGAGGTAAGCTTTGAAACGTTGATGAGTTTTATGTCGCGCGCCTTGATATCTTCCAGCGCGTCAATGACGATTGTCGTCAGTTTTTTGGTAGCCAACTTGGATTTTCTCCCCTAGTTCATAGATCTTGTGTTGCTCAATATAATCGCAAACGCCATCAGGTGCTAAACCACGTATCGACTGGTGGTTCATCATACGGACGCGGATATCAGTCGAGGAAACCGGTGGCACCGGGGCTTTCAACATTGCGTAGCTGCCGCAAGGTAACGCGCCCAGTGTTGGCGCGCCGGTTTGCCGACTGGCAAGATATGCCTTCAACGCGACACTTGCGATATGTAACGGATGCGGTTCCTCCTGGCGAATCGCCACGGCAAAATTCGCGAACGTGAATAGCGATTGCCACTTGTGCCAGGTATCAATTCTGGCAAATGCGTCACCGCCGATCAGCCAAACCAGCGAAGCCTCGTCACCATGAATCTGGCGTAATTCACGCAGGGTATCGAGCGTATAGGTAGGCCCACTGCGCTCGAGTTCGCGAGTGTCAATCACAACATTTATAACCTGCGCAAACGCGATTTCCAACATCGCGACTCGCTGCTGTGGCGTTGCAATTGGCAGGCGACCCCGCTGATAGGGATTGCCCGCAGGGAGAATGGTCAATTGCGATGTGCCCGATTCTGCCATCGCGCCTATCGCCATTGCCGTGTGGCCGTTATGTACCGGATCAAACGTGCCGCCGAAAAGCAGGATCGATTTCAATCTGGGATCAACTACGAATCTGCCCGAATTTGTCCACTGCCGAGCACGATCCATTTTTGCGACGAAAGCCCTTCGAGGCCAACAGGTCCACGCGCATGGAGTTTGTCGGTGGAGATTCCGATTTCGGCCCCCAGGCCATACTCAAATCCATCGGCAAAACGAGTCGAGGCATTCACGACGACCGAACTGGAATCAACTTCACGCAAAAAACGCATCGCACGCGAATGATCTTCAGTGACGATAGCATCGGTGTGTTGCGAACCATATCTGGCGATGTGCGCCATAGCTTCATCAATGCCCGGAACCGTAGAAATAGAAACGATGGGCGCCAGATATTCAGTATGAAAATCTGCTTCTGTGGCATCTTTCAAACCGGTGATTCCTGCTGCCGCGAGGATGGCGCGGCTCTGCGGAGAACAACGCATCTCGACACCCTTGTCTGCATAAATTCTGCCGATTCGGGGCAACACTTTATTAGCAATAGCCTCGGCCACCAGCAGCGTTTCCATCGTATTACATGGCGAATAACGTTGTGTCTTGGCGTCGTCGGCAATGCGCACCGCTTTGTCGATGTCGGCCTTGTCGTCGACATAAACATGGCAGATTCCATCGAGGTGTTTGATGACCGGCACTCGCGAATCCTGCGCAATGCGCGAAGTGAGGCTTTTCCCGCCACGCGGAATAATCACATCGATCACACCTTGCATCTTCAGCATTTCTCCAACCGCCGCGCGATCAGTCGTGTTGATCAATTGCACGCTTGACTCGGGCAGACCGGCTTCTCGCAAGCCTGTGGCGAGGCAATCGTGAATTGCCCGATTCGATTCGAACGCCTCCGAACCGCCACGCAATATACAGGCATTGCCCGACTTCAAGCACAGCGCCGCCGCATCGGCTGTCACGTTGGGACGCGACTCGTAAATCATTCCGATCACACCCAGAGGAACACGCATTTTCCCGACCTGAATGCCAGATGGGCGAAATTTGAGATCGCTTATTTCGCCGATCGGATCGGCAAGCGCTGCTACCTCGCGCAGTCCTTGCGCCATCGCGCGAATAGAT
Source organism: Betaproteobacteria bacterium (assembly GCA_025362705.1). Classification (GTDB taxonomy): domain Bacteria; phylum Pseudomonadota; class Gammaproteobacteria; order Burkholderiales; family Usitatibacteraceae; genus UKL13-2. The sequence goes on along the minus strand of JANYFH010000057.1, from coordinate 1,640 downwards.
TTTTCAGTTAATGTCAGACGATCAACAAACGCGGAATCATTGCCGCTATCGCGCGCGCGCGCGACATCCTTCGCGTTGGCCGCAAGGATGGCAGTAGTGTGTGTGTCTATTTCGTCAGCTGCCGCGAGCAACGCCGCATTTTTTTCGCGTGTGCCGGCACGCGCGAGAAGCCGCGCCGCATTTTTGGCAGCCTCGCCGAGACGGTGCATGTAGGCGGGAATATCGCTTGCTGCGTGAGAAACCGCTTCGTTCATCGTTATCACAATGGTCACCGTCATGCCGCCTGCATCAACGCGGTTCCTGCAAGACCGCAGGCCAGCGCACTCAGCGCATCCCACGGGTCACGTTGGTTCAATCCCTTGATCATGCGATCAACTTCGGCAGCTTGCAAAAGCAGAAGGTGAATCGACTTTACACTGTGTCGACGCGCAATCCGTTCCAGTTCACGCGCTTTGGATGGAGACGGTGGACGGCCTGATCGCGTCACACCCCGAACGCGTGCCAGCGTGCGGATTTCATTGGCCAGCACCCAAAGTATCAGCGGTGGTGCCTCGCCTTCAGCTTTCAGTCCGTCCAGCATTCTCTGGATACGCACGATATCGCCTTCATGAATCGCATCGACTAACTGGAAAGGGTTGAAACGCGAAACATTGGCGACGCTATCTTCGAGGAGCTTGAACGAGATCTCGCCAGGCGCGCACAACAGTGCCAGTTTTTTTATCTCCTGTTGTCCCGCGAGCAAATTACCTTCGACACGATCAGCCAGAAATTCCAGGCCATCCTCGCTGACCGATTGCTGCTGTCTCGCAAGACGGCCCTTCAGCCAGTTTGGCAGGCGGGAACGATCGATAGGCGTGGCTTCAATCATGACCGCGGTTGATTCGAGTGCCAAAAACCACTTTGTTTGCTTGCCCTGCCAATCGATTTCCGGCAGCAATACAAGTGTGATCGTATCTTCGGGCAGGCGCGCACAAAACTGCTCGATTGCCGCCGAGCCTTCCCGCCCTGGCTTGCCAGTCGGAATACGTATTTCGAGCAGTCGCCGCGTTGCGAACAACGAGAGTTCATTGCCCACCGACAAAAGTTGTCCCCAATCAAAACCACTTCCCGCCGTAATCACTTCGCGTTCCGTGTATCCGGCGGCGCGCGCGTACTCGCGCAACGCGTCCCCCGCTTCCAATGCGGCCAGCGGTTCAGCACCGTAGATTGTGTAAAGCGAACCAAGCGATTTCGGCGGGCGCTCGATAATTTGTTCTGTAGTCAGCCGCACGTTAATTTTTCACCTGTTTTCACGGAAATGTGCCGTTTCTCACATTTTAGTTGTCAATGCAGTGGCTAGCTGGGCCGTTTTATCGCCGTCATGCGCCGCAGTATTTGTCCTACTGCATCGCGTTCCATGTCCTGATAAAGCAACGCCTCTTCCTGTTGCTTGGCGATGATGCGTGAATCGTCGTAACTGAGAATGCGTGAAAGCTGGATCTCGCTGGTAGGTATGAACACGTTACCCTTTGCATCGACCAGCTGGTAACTGACGCGTAATTTGAGTTCGTACTCGCGCACCCGACCCGCACCGGAAAGCGAAAGAATCTGTCTGTCGCGTCGATCTTCGATGATGTTGAGTTGCGCGTCGGCATCTTTCG
>JANYFH010000047.1 GCA_025362705.1 Betaproteobacteria bacterium | reverse complement strand
GGCGGCGCATTGGTGTTGTGAGCGGTGTTTGGTGGTGCCGCTACGTGGCGGGTACGCTGACCGCATAACTTGGTGTAAACCGCCATTTGGCGCGTGCTGCAGGCAATAAATACCTGAAACGCCGCGCCAGTGCTAGTGTTTTAAATTTCGACTACGGTCGCTTCCAGCTCGCATCCGGATCGAATGCCGTCATTTTTGCGGCCAATACAGCGGTGGATTTTCCAAGATCCTTTTCGTATACGACGCCATCGTGATTGACGATAAAGGTCATGATCCCGGAAGCACCGTAGCGCGCCGGATACGCGACAACAGCAAAGCCGCCGATCATCTTTCCTTTGACGATGTAATCGTAGGCACCGCCCGGTGCGTCTTTACCCTGACGCGTGAGGATGCGGTAGTAATAGCCGTGGTATGGATCGAGTGGCAGTGCCGCCGCTCGCGCGTAACCGTCTGTGGCGGCAGCGGCAATCAGCGGCCCAAGCGGGCTTTGCGGTTCGTTACCCGTGGCTTCCCAGTAGAGGCCATCGCGCTTGCCCGGCGCACTCACAAATTTCGGCGCGTATTCCAGCAGGCCGTTTTGATCCTGATCCTTGGCTACATATTCGCGTTGGGCGTCAACGATGGCACGGACCACCTCGATTGCGGAGAGTTCGTTTTTGCCGATACGGCGCTTGAGAATTTCCTCGCTGCCCTGGCGCGTATCGAAGCGCCAGCCGTCGCTGTATTTCACCAGCGGAATCGGCATCGGCCATTCGTCCTTGCCAATGAGCAAGATGGCTCTGGCATCGCCTTCAGCCTTGATCTTGTGGGCGGCTTCATAGTTCACCGCAAATTCCCTGTGGCGCTGCGCATCGGCAACGTCGTCACCGGAGTTGATGAGCTTGCCGCCGCCAGGGCCCAATATCGCGCGCAGTCTCACCGCATCGCCGGACTTGACAGCGTCAACCATCGCATCAACCGCTTCTGCGGGCGACACAAAAGTTTTCTGCGCTACTTTTTCAGCAGGCGCCGATGGTGCAGCGATCACCAGCGGCGTGCTGATCGCCAGCGCGATGGCACAGAGGATGGCGTTGATATTCGTGCGTCGTCCGAAACGCGGATGCGCCGTTCTGACCGCACCTTCGCCAGAATGATTGATCATGTTTGCCTCGTCCTGGATGTGAGTTTGCAAGAATGCTGAGTTCATGAGGCCGCCTATTTTTGTTGTTCGCCGCGGCCACGCTCATGCTCGCGCGGCGCGTTGTTCGATTGGGGCGCCGATTGCTGACGCTGCTCTTGCTGTACGGGTTGCGGATGCGGCGTTGGAGCCGAACGTTGCGGTTGAGGTTGCGATTGTTGTTGTGGTTGCACCCGCTGTACTGATTGCGGATTGTTCGTCGGGTATTGCCGCTGCGGCACTTCGGCGACAGGCGGCCTCGGCTGCGAACTCGCCTGACCGCGCGCGCTGGCGTTGCGTGCGTCCTGACCACGGCCCACACCTTCAAGCGCCTGCGGTTGCTGCTCAGTGCGTGGACGCACTACACGAGCCTGCCCTGGCTGATCGCCTGGAACCGGATGTGTTTCACGTCCGGTCGTTGGGCGCGAATTTGGTGTGGCAACATTTGCAGTACCCTGCGCGGCAGGCGCGGCCTGGACTGGTGGCCGCGGCGATCTGCGGTCACCTTGCTCACTGCGAGGGTCAGCGTTGGGTGTGCGCCCACGAAAATCGCGCCGTGCGTCAGGCGCTGTCGTGGTACCCGGCGAGCGATTGAATTGCTGACGCAAGGTCGGGTTGCGATAAGGCACGCCACGACGATGGATGGGGTCGTGCTGCCAGCCGTTGCCTGGTGACGGCCCACGATTCACATTGCGATAATAAAAACTATTGCGGTTGATGACGTTGACATGACGTTGACGCCAATCGATGCCACCGAAGAAAAATCCGAAGCCTACCGAAATGCCGCTGCCCCAGTAGTAGCCCCTACCGTATCCAGGGCGCGCGTAATATCCCGGCCATGGCGACCAGCGCATCGGCGCATATCCCGGCCACCACCAGTCACCGTAGATGATCAGCGGATCGTAGTACGGCACATAAATGACATCAGGACGTGGCGACTCAATCACATAGACCGGACCGTCGCGCTCGACGCGAAAATCATCGTTCGATACCAGATTGCCTGCGGCATCGGCGCGCTGACGCAGAATTTGTACCGAGTCCCACACCTGCGCTTCCTGGCTCAGGAAAGCATTGCCGAGCCGCTCAGTCCAGCTCAGATTGTTGTCCAATAACTGAAGCACCTGCGGAAATGCCACCAGCGATTGCACACTAGGATCCCAATTCTGCTGTTCGACCGCACGCACTGCCTGATCACCCACCAGACCGGGATTGGCACGCGACCAGCGTGCCGCCTGCACCACCTCAAGTGGATAAGTAGACGCCATCAGGATCTGCGTCAACAGCGAATCGGGATAGAGTGCGATCGGCGCCAGCATCTGGTCGAGCTCCTGCTGCCGGAACTCGGGTGCATTCTGTATTTGCTGGCTGTCCTGGGCGAAGGCCACCGGAATTGACGCAGACAGCGCAACAAATATGGCAAGACACCCGGTCAGGAATGGGCTGGTGCGTGCTTTCATGGATAACTCCTTGGAGGTCATTTCTTTGCGTTCTTTGGCTATGGGCCTGCACAACATTTCGACACCCCTTGGATACGGCAGTTGCAGGATGCGCGGCGCCGACGACATTGCATCATTACGGTTTGCCAATGCAGCGTCTGTACGACATTCAACGTTCGAGCCGAACTTTCGGTGCACGCAAATCGTTGCAGCGCCCACGACCGCAGGCAATGCAGGTGAGGCGCGCGGCAGGCGAAAGTGGAAAACTCCAGTATTGGTGCGGTTCACAGAGCATTTAGGTGGGTTAGCGTTCAACATGTCGGTGCGGTGGTCATGTTGGATAGTAGCTGGGCTGAGCTGAGCCAGCCAGGGCGTTTTCGGGGTCGGACGAATTTCCGCCTGAAATTTGTGCACCGGGCGCGCAGAAAAGCGCCGCGTGACGATGCGCTTTTTGCGAACCTTATTTGAAAATTCACCCCGATGGCGCTGACTTCAATGCCGTGATGGCAGAGTCGTCAACATTTGCGGCGCGCATCGTATGCCAATGCGAAATCCGCGCACAAGCGTTGCTTAAAACACCTGCCTCACAATGTTTTTCGTGTTGATGACACCGTTGATGTCAAATGTGAACGACGCCTGATCCGTACCGGTAAACGTGAGTGTGGCATTTCCCACTGCAGTGATTGTTATTGTCGACAGCGGGCCTGTGCCGGCGTTGGGATTGGATGTGGTCGCGTAGACCTGTCCGCGGTACCGGTTCGCCGTTTCCCATGCGCCACCTTGGATGCTGTACCAGGTCGGTTTGCCAGATGCGTCATACACGAACCAGGCACCAAATAAAATGTTGCGCTTGACATGGAGGCTTAAACCCCAGCCTGATTCGCTCGGGTTCCACCAAAGGTCAGTGTAGTCGTAAGCCGGATAGGTCTCCAATCGAGAGACCGGATCAGCGAGAATGGCAATTTGTGCTGTGCCAACCGATTGGGTTGAATTCGTTAGCAGGTTGAGAAAAAACACCTCAACAAAATATGTCCCCGCTGGCAATCTGCCGAGATCGACGTCGGCATTGGTCGCGGGCACGAAAAAGAAAGGCGGCAACGGCCCGGGTAGCGCGAGTGCATCGTAGGAACGCATTGTCACCGTGATGTTGTTATTCACCATCGATACCGACTCACGCCCGATCGCAAAAGGTGCCTGAGTCGATACGTTGATTTTTATGCGCTCACGACTCAGCATCGTTTGGCCGGCGGGTACCGAAACCTGTTGCGCAACACTGTTGAACGCAGGGGCAGTAAACGCGACCAGGAGCACAAGGCGTCCAAGCAGTTTGGATAGTTTCATGACTAGCGCGCTCCCGCGAGGGTGGATAAAACGGCGACTTGAGAAACTGTGTTCATTACTTGCTCCTGATTGATTGAAATGTAATTGGTGTGGACATGCGTAATACGAAAACAGGAATTAGACGGGCGGAAAACTACGCGCCGCTCACCTTGAGATTGTTAATGACCCTGGTCACGCCGACGATGTGACTGGCAATTCCTTCGGCGCGCTGTTTGCGAATCTCGGTTGAAACTTCACCCTTTAACGTGACTTCACCCTTGACCGTGTTGACTTCAATAGCAAGTGCGCTTAATCCCGGATCTTTCAATAAATCCGCCTTGATCGATGCGGTAATGGCAGAGTCGTCAACAATCACACCGACCTGGTCAACTTTGCTGAACACCGCATCGCCAGCCTTGTTGATTGCACTGCCGGTGGTGTTGGAAATCGAACCACCGGCGTTCGTGACGGCGGCGCCTGCCTGACCCACTTTTTTCTCGACCTTGTCGCCGGCTGCGGCGATGTTGGCATTGGTCTTGTCGATGGCATTGTCGAGTTTTTGACCGACGGTTTGTCCTGA